>NZ_JBSFWK010000039.1:0-85615 GCF_053594815.1 Streptomyces sp. NPDC002577
CCGCGGGCCTCGGAGCGGCCGATTCCCAGCAGCCGGCGCATCCCTTCGGTCAGCTGGCGCTCGACCCGCACCACCGGGTTGAGGGAGCGGCCGGGGTCCTGGAACACCATGGCGATCTGCTTGCCCCAGATCTCGGCCTTCTCCTTCCGGGACAGGGAGAGCAGGTCCCGGCCCCGGAAGAACACCTCCCCCGAGCAGCCCGAGCGCGGCGGCAGCAGACCCATGATCGCCCGGGCCGTCACCGACTTGCCCGATCCGGACTCCCCCACCACCCCCAGCGCCTGTGCGTGATCGACATCCAAGGACACGTCATCCACGGCGCGCACGACGCCCCGCGGGGTGCCGATGTAGGCACGCAGATTCCGCACCTGCAGAACGGGCTGAGTACTCATGGTCTGCCGCGTCCTCTCATCCGGCGATGGCTTCGGTGACTGCTGCTTCTGGACCCACCTACTTCTGGATCCACCTACTTCTGGATCCACAGCTCCTCGGGCAGGACCGACTCCATGCCGTACGCCACGACGCCGTGGACCTTCTTCGACGCGATGACGCTGGTCGCGGCCCGGTTGACGAAGAGGACGGGGACCAGATCCTTCAGCCGCTCCTGCACCACCTCGTACGCCGCCTTGCGCTCCTGCGTGGACGCCGCGGTTCGGCCCTCCTGGAGCGCCGCGTTCAGCTTCTCGTCGCCGAGCCGCGACTGGTTGCCGCGCGAGTCGCCGTGGAAGGCCGCCCACATCCGCGGCTCGGGGTCTCCGAAGAAGGCGCCGCCGAGGATCATGTCGTAGTCGTAGCTGGCGCGCAGCCCGAGGAACGTCGCGGCATCGACCACCTGGATCTTGACCTTGACGTTCTTGAAGCTGCTGAGCTGGGCCTGGATGTTCTCCGCGACGGCCTTGTTCTCCGAGGTGGCGATGGCTTTGAAGGTGAAGGACACCGGCTTGCCCTCGGCGGCCAGCTCGTCGAAGAGCTTCTGCGCGGTGGCCTTGTCCGTCTTTGTCAGCTGGATGTCGGAGTAGAACGGCGACGACTTGGCGAACAGGGTCCGGGCAGGCTCGGACTTCCCGTTGTACACAGCCAGGTTGTACGCGTCGAGGTCGAACGCCGCGGCGACGGCCCGGCGTGCCCGCACGTCGTTGAACGGTGCCTTCTTCGTGTTCATCGCGAGGTAGAAGCCGCCGCTCAGCGCCGGGGTGTAGGTCGCCAGGCCCGCGTCGTGCGCCTTGGCGATGGTGTCCCAGTTGGACTCCATCGCCATGTCGGCGCCGCCGCTGGTGACGGTGTTGAGCCGCTGGCCCGCCTCGGGCGAGGTACGGACGACGAGGCGGTCGAGGTAGGGCTTGGGGGCGTCCCAGTACGTGGGGTTCTTCGCGAGCTCGATGCTGTTCTGGCGGGTCCACTTCGTCAGGGTGAAGGGGCCCGCGCCGACCGGCTTCGCGTCGAACGCCTTCCGGCCCGCCTTCAGCGCCTTCGGCGAGGCGATCCAGTTCATCGGGCTGTTGGTCAGGACCTGGGGGAAGTTCCGGTTCGCTGCGACCAGCGTGACCTTGAGCGTGGTGGCGTCCACGACCTTGCTGGAAGCGATCAGCGATGCGTCTTCAACCGCGTTCGACCCGATCTTCGGATCCTTGAGCCGGTCCCAGTTGACCTTCACGGCCTCGGCGTCCAGCGCAGTACCGTCGGAGAACTTCAGTCCGGGACGCAGCTTCAACTGGAACGTGGCACCGCCGTCGGTGGTGGAGAAGTCCTTGGCCATTGTGAACCGGACCTTGCCCGTCTCCACGTCGTTGACCACGAGCGTCCCGTACAGGGCGTTGCCCAGAATGCCGTTCACCGCCCACGCGTTGCCCATGGTAGCGGGGTCCAGGCTCTGGGGCTCGAGGATCTGGATGACGCGGGCGGTGCCGCCGGCCACCGGCTTGCCGTCGGAAGTGGAATCTGACGACGTGCCGGTGCCATTGCCACCACCGCACGCCCCCAGGACGAGGGCGGCGGCACACGCCACCACACCCGCCAGGAAACGCCTCTTGGGGATCATCGTCGACCTCTCATGAGCGGCTCGAGGAATTGCGGACAACTCGGGATGGCCGGCGGACACGACGGGCCGGCCGGCCGGGAGGGGAACACCTCAGTCGTGCATGGTGCGGTCGAAGCGGTGCCGCAGATGGTCGCCGACCTGGTTCAGTGCGAACACGGTGAGGAAGAGGACCGTCGCCGGGACGAACACCATGTGCGGGGTGTCGGCGATCGCGTCCTTGCCGTCGGAGATCATCCCGCCCCAGCTCGGAGTGGGCGGGGGAATGCCCAGTCCCAGGAAGCTCAGCGATCCTTCCGCCACGATCAGCGCCGCCATCACGATCGGCAGGTAAGCCCCCAGTGCCGGCAGCACGTTGGGCAGGATCTCCTTCAGCAGGATCCGCCGGTGCCCGGCGCCCATGTTCCGCGCCGCCAGGACGAACTCGCGCGCCGACCACGTCAGGGTGTTCGCCCGAGCCAGCCGGATGAACGTGGGAATGATCAGCAACGTCAGTCCCACCAGCAGCGTCCGCACGCTCGGGGTGAGGATCGACGACAGCGCCAGCAGCAGGATGAGCGGCGGGAACGCCAGCATCGTGTCGGCCACCAGCCGTACGAGCGAGTCGAGCGGCTTGCCGAAGTAACCGCCCAGCATCCCCAGGATCGAGCCGACGGCGGACCCCACCAGGCCCGCGACCGTGCCCACCAGCAGCGAGACCTGCGCCCCGTGGACACACCGCGACAGAATCGACCGGCCCTGCGTGTCCGTGCCCGCAAGCAAGTCCCACGACCCCCACTGCGGCGACTGCCGCGGTGGGCCGACCGGCGTGGCATACGACGCCAGCGGCAGCAGATCCGCCACCGCCGCCAGCACGATCACCGCGATCAGCCAGGCGTAGGACAGATACACCAGGACCGAGCGGGTCTTGCGTGCCCGGGGCACGACCGGCACGGCTGCCGCCGGAGCATGCGGCGCACTCTCCTCACGGCCCACCACCACATCCGACTGCGTCATGCCGCGGCCGCCTTCCTGATCCGCGGGTCGATCAGGCGGTAGCTCAAGTCGACCGCCATGTTGACCACCACATAGACCACCGCCATGAACGCCACGATCCCCTGCACCATGACCACGTCCCGGGAGATGATCGAGGACGCCAGCAACTGCCCCAGGCCCGGCAACGAGAACAGGTACTCCACGATCACCGTCCCGCCGATCAGCCGTCCCAAGTTGATCCCGACCAGCGTGACCAGCGACAACGACGACGGCCGCAACGCGTGCCGGAACATCACATAGCCCGCGCTCATGCCCTTCGCCCGCGCGGCCCCGACGAAGTCCTCCCGCAACGTCCCGATCAGATCGGTCCGCAGCAGACGGTGGAACGCGGCGATCTCGGTCAAGGCGATAGCGACCGCCGGCAGCACGGCTCCCCGCAGGTTAGGGCCGATGCCTTCACCGATCGGCGACCATCCCGTCACCGGGAACCACCCCAGCCGGAGCGCGAAGAAGTAGATCAGCAACGGCCCCGCGATGAACGCCGGCACCGAGAGGAAGACCGACGACACCGCGTTGATCGCCCGGTCCAGTGCACTGCCCGGCCGCACCGCGGAGGCCACGGCCAGCAGGACCGCGACGACGAGCGCGATGACGAGCGCCATCACGGCCAGTTCCAGCGTCACCGGCAGCCGCTCCGCGATCGCCGTACTGACCGGCTGGTTCGTCACCGGTGAGGTCCCCAGGTCCCCCTGCACCGCACCGCCCAGCCAGTCGGAGTACTGCGACCAGAAGGGCTGGTCCAGGCCCAGTTTGGTGTTCAGCTCTGCGACGGCCTCCGGCGTCGCGTTCTCGCCGAGGATGACCGACGCAGCCGAACCCGGCGCCAGACTCAGCAGTCCCACCACCCCCATGGTGACCAGCACCACCACGAGCAGACTGCGACCTATGCGTCGCACGACAGGGAGCACAACGGGGAGCACCATCTCACTCGCTTTCACCCGAGAACTCAGTTGAACGGCCGAGCAGTTCGTGCGCCTTGCCGGATCCCGCGCCGCCTCCGGCTCCCATCTCCGTGGCTGCGTCCTCGGACCATCGCGGTCGGAGGCCGGTCACCACCAGGGGAATTCGGAAGCCGCACAGGACCCAGGAGGTTCGTGCGCGTAAGGGAATGGGCGTTCCGGCGGCTTGAAGAGCGTCCGCCCGACCTTCGTCACCCACTCCTGACTGAGCGAGTACTTACTCTGATGCTTTGACACTATACGGATGCACCGGGTGCGCGTCACGACTCGCGTCAGAGGTTCGGCCGGCAAGCGGACCGGCCCAGCGCTACGCGCCCAGGCTCACCAGGGCCGCCGTGGTCGCGAGCTCCGCGAAGGCCGACGCATACCGCTCGGCGAGGGCAAGAGACACGTCATGCCGCTGAAAGCCGTCAGCCCCCAGGGTGGACAGCCAGATGGCGAGCCCGAACGCGGGCGCCGCCCGGTAGCGCAGCCACGCCTCCTCCGCTGTCGGCCGCTGCGAACCGGGGACGTCGAGCACCCTTCGGTACTCCTCGACGAGCTCGGCCTCGCTGCTGCGGCGGTCGTCCTCGGTGAGTGCGCCCACGAGGAAGTAGCCGAGGTCCTGGGACCACCCACCGCGGCGCACCACCTGCCAGTCGAGGAAACCTACGTCACCGTCGGGCATGACGTAGGTGTTGCCGATGTGCGCGTCACCGTGCAGCAGCGTCATCGGCCCTTTGCCGAGCGTCGAGACGTAACGCGCCCACATCCCTACGATGTCGTCGGCGTCGCACGTCGTCACCTCGACGGGCAGCCTCCCGGCCGCCCGCTCCAGGCCGATGGGGACGCGCTTGCTCAGCCCCGCCTGCCAGCCCTTCGTCGGCTTCCATGACTTCACCCACCGGAACTCCGGGTGCGTCCTGCGAGACAGGCCCCAGTACCGGCTGTGCAGGCGGGCGAGCCCACGTACCCCGTGCGCCACCTCGTCGATGCTCATCGGGCGCGTCGCGTCTCTCGGGTCGGCGCCGCGCGCCACGACGTCCTCCATGACGAGCAGGTAGTCCAGCCGCAAGCGGTCGACGACGGCTCTGTACACGAAGGGGTGCTCGATGGGGAGCGCCACACCCGACGTGACCAGCCGCGCCTCGCCGAACAGGTTGCCGTTGCGGAGGTGGATCAGCCGGTGCGCGGGGTCATGGGCCTTGACGAACACCGTCTCGGGCCCGGACCCGGCGGCGTACGTGAGGCCGAGCCGCGCGCGCCGGTTGTTGCCGTCTTCCCTCATGAGGACATCGACGTCACGGACGACTGCGCCGGGGTGGCGGCCGGCGATCGCCTCCGTCATCCACTCCGCTGTGACATCCTCCCAACGCCTCGGTATCCGGAGGGGCTTGAGTGACGCCTGCTTCGGCATGGTCTCCCACCTGTCCATCGCCGGAATGTCGCAGCGCGGGCAACGTCCTTGGTCAGCTGTTCAGCCTCGGTCCGTCCTGCCGGGCCGCCCCCTGGCGGCAGCGGTTCGAGCGAGGACCCACCCTAACAAGGTGAGCAATTACTTTCTACGGCTCGAGCGCCACTAGATGAGTGAGCACCCTTTTACTTGATGGTCCGCCCACGCTAGGTTGACGGAGAGACCGTCAACGGGCGTACCAGGCACTAAGGAGCCTGCATGTCGACACTCCCCCGCACGGACACGCCGAAGCCACCCTTCCTCGATGGTCGCCCCAAGCGATTGCTGATCGGAGGCGAGTGGGTCGAGGCGGCGTCCGGCAAGACCTTCCCTAGCATCAACCCCTCGACCGGCGAGGTGATCGCCGACCTGGCCGAGGCCGACACAGCGGACGCCGACCGCGCCGTCGCGGCGGCCCGGGCGGCCTTCAACGGCCTGTGGCGGCGCATGAAGCCCCGCGAACGCCAGTCACTCCTCTGGGCCTTCGCGGACGCCGTCCAAGCACACTACGAAGAGCTTCGGCTCCTCGAAGCGCTCGACATGGGTTCGCCGATCGGCCGACGCCGCTCCGGCACCACCCCCGCCTGGGAAGCAGAGGTGCTGCGCTACTTCGCCGGATGGGCGACGAAGATCCAGGGCGAGACCATCCCCAACTCCATCCCGGGATCGGTCTTCAGTTACACCCTCAAGGAACCGGTGGGGGTCGTCGCCGCGATCGTCCCGTGGAACCGGCCGATCAGCAATGCGATATGGAAGATCGCGCCCGTGCTCGCCACCGGTTGCACGATGGTGCTCAAGCCCGCCGAGGAAGCCGGCCTGGCCGCGCTGCGCATCGGGGAGCTGCTGACGGAGATCGGCCTGCCCGACGGCGTGGTGAACATCGTGACGGGCTTCGGAGAGACGGTCGGCGCGGCACTCACGGAGCACACCGGCGTCGACAAGGTGGCGTTCACCGGATCCACCGCGACCGGCCAGCGGATCATCCGGGCCGCCGCCGGCAACCTGAAGCGGGTCTCGCTCGAACTCGGCGGGAAGTCCCCTGACGTGGTGTTCGCCGATGCCGACCTGTCACGCGCCGTGCCAGGCGCGGGCATGGGGGTGTTCTCCAACTCCGGTCAGGTGTGCTGCGCCGGCACACGCATCTACGTGGAGCGGCCTGTCTACGACGAGTTCGTCGACCGCGTATCGGCGTTCGCCGACAACCTCAAGGTGGGCGACAGCCTGGCCCCGGAGACCCGGATCGGCCCGCTGGTGTCGGCAGAGCAACTGGATCGCGTCACCGGGTATCTCGAGGTGGGGCGCGAGGAAGGCGCGCGTACCACCGCCGGCGGCAGCCGCATCGAGTCGGGAGAGCTCGCCCAGGGGTATTTCGTTGCACCCACCGTCTTCGCGGACGTGCAGGACGACATGCGTGTGGCCCGCGAGGAGATATTCGGTCCTGTCGCGTGCGTGCTGCCGTTCGACTCCCTGGAGGAGGTCGCCGCCCGGTCGAACGCCACTGCCTATGGACTCGCGGGTGGCATCTGGACGCGGGACGTCGGCAAGGCGCACCGGTTGGCGCGCGAGCTGGAGGCAGGAACGGTATGGGTCAACACGATGCTGCTCTTCGACCCCGCGGTTCCCTTCGGCGGCTACAAGATGAGCGGATGGGGCCTGGAAATGGGGCAGCACACGCTTGACGAGTACCTCAACGTCAAGTCGGTGTGGATCGACACGGATTGACACCGCCGGCTCCCGGGCGGGCTTGGCCACCAAGCCCGCCCGGAGACAAGCCAGCCCGGAACCAAGCCAGCCCGGAACCAAGCCAGCCCGGAGACGAGCCAGCCCGGAGCACTCAGCTCCGCAGCAGCCGGCCCGCAGCTGCTGCGGCGACATCCTCGCCCGCGGTGCGCGTCGCCACCCCGTTGACCCACATGTGCTCCACGCCCGTACTGCGCACCACGAGCCGGTCGGCACCGCCCGGCTGGTCGTGGACGCGTTCGATCGGGGTCGTACCGATGGTGGCCGGATCGAAGGCCACGAGGTCCGCGAAGTACCCCTCCCGCACCAGTCCGCGCTCGGCGATCCGGAAGGCCCGTGCGGGCTGGCCGGTGAGCCTCCAGACGGCGTCTTCGAGGGAGATGGCCTTGCGTTCGCGGACCCAGTGCCCGAGCAGATGGGTCGAATAGCAGGCGTCGCACAGCTGACTGGCGTGCGCACCGGCGTCGGACAGACCCAGCAACGTGCGCTTGTCGGCGAGCAGGTCGCCGATCTCGTCGTCGCCGTCGTTGTCGAGGACGACCCGGAAACGAGTCGCCATGGTGTCGGTGAGCGCCAGATCCAGCATCAGGTCGAACGGTGTGGCGCCCCTGTCCTGCGCCAACCGGTCCAGCGGGATGCCCACGGCGTCCTGGTGGGCGTCCGTCTCCTCCACGCAGATCTTCGGCCAGCGGTGGCTCCAGGCATCGAGCGTCGCCGGACGGGCGCGATCCCGCCATGCGGCGTCCTCATAGAGGGCGGCCCGCTCCGCACGCGGACGCGCCAACACCTCCTTCCACTCGTCGATCTCGGCGAGCGGGGTCGGGTCGGCCATGCTGATCTGCATCACGATCGGACGGCAGGCGATCTGCGGATAGACCTCGCCCGGCAGCGAACCGCCGCGCTCGACCGTACGCAACGCGGCACCGGGCTTGTCCGCGCGCGCCACCAGAGCCGTCCATGTGACGGGAATTCCGTAGCGCACCGCCAACTCGGAGAACTGGTCCACGAACAGGCCCGGCCCGATGGAGACCTGCAGGACCCCCTTGCCGGCCTCACCGAGCACGGCGGCCAGGTCGTCGATCTCGTCCAGTTCGGCGAACCGGCTCGGCACCGGCCTGCCGAACGCACCCTGGTGGGCGGGCTGCCGGGAGGTCGAGAGCCCGATCGCACCGGCGTCGAGGGCCTCGCGCAGGAGGCTGCGCATCTTCTCGGTCTCGTCGGCCGTCGCCGCCCGCTCGTCCCCGCCCAGCACGAACAGGCGCAGCGGCGTGTGCCCGATGAAGGCACCGACGTTGAGGCGCTTGCTGCGCTTCTCGAGCGCGGACAGGTACTGCGGAAACGTCTCGAAGCACCAGTCGATCCCGGCGTCGAGCGCCTCCATCGACATGCCCTCGACGTTCTCGAGGGTGCGGACGATGATCTCCCGGTGCCCGGGACGCGTCGGGGCCACCCCGAAGCCGCAGTTGCCCATGATCACGCTGGTCACCCCGTGCCAACTGGACGGGGTGAGATCGCCGTCCCACAGGATCTGGGCGTCGTAATGCGTGTGGACGTCGATGAACCCGGGCGCCAGCGCCAGTCCCTCCAGGTCGACGACGCGTGTGCCGGAACTCGGTGTCAGCTCTCCGGCACCACCGATCGCAGAGATGCGGTCCCCGGTCACCGCCACGTCCGCGGCACGGCTCGGGCCGCCGGTCCCATCGACCAGCCAGGCTTGACGCAGCAGCAGATCCATCGTTCCTCCCGATCGCTCCGTCCGGCAGGTCACCGTCAATCCCCGAGGTTAGCAAACACTCGCTTACTTAGCGATGTGCTTCCCTCGGCCTTCCGCGTCAGCGGCGCTCCTTGGCCGCCTGGAGCGCGGCGGCGAATCCCCGGTGCAGGTGCTGGGGTGCGGGCTCGTTGCGCCCGAACACGACGGTGTCGAGCAGACCGGTTCGCACCCCGGGCTCCGTCCGGCCGGCGACCCAGAAGTCCTCTCCGTCGACCACCGTCTCGCAGATCCACGGCGCCATCTCCGCCGCCTTCGCCCGTTCCTCGTCACTCAGGCCGGGCCGGAGGTAGGCCGTGTGCACCACCTCCGAGGTGGTGGCGTCGACCGGGAGGATCTGCCACAGCTCGATGTGCCTGCTGTCGAACGTCAGGCTTGTGTTGGGGAAGAGCGCGTACTGGTAGCTGACGTGCCGCGTCACGTCCCCCCATTCCGACTCCGGACGGCCGCGCAGCTCGTCGATGGACCGAAGCGCCGAGCAGTTGCGCAGGTGGGGCCCGAAGGCGTCGAAGGTCAGGACGTTGCCGTAGGCGTATGTCGCCAGCGTCCGCCGGTGCAGGATGTTGAAGTGGTAGTTCTCCCGGAAGGTGTCGAGCGTGACCTTCCAGTTGGCTTCGACCCGGTGGACGTGCGGCTCGCCGTGGGGTTCCCAGTCGGCGAAGTCGAGCATGGCGAGTTCGTCCGCGAGTCCGGGGCCCAGGTAGTCGCCGACGTCCAGGGCAGGGCCGCCGGGCCGCAGGCGGCCGATGATCAGCCCGTAGCCCTCGGCGACCGGCAGTTCCACGAGCCCCTTCTGCTCGCGGCACATCCCGTCGAACGCCTCGGCGACCGGTGTACGCAGGAGACGGCCGTCGATGTCGTAGAGCCACGCATGGAAGGGGCAGCTGAACCTTTTCGCCGCACCTGATCCGTCCGCGACCCGCACGCCGCGGTGGCGGCAGGCGTTCACCAGCGCCCGCACCCGCCCCTGCCCGTCCCGGGTCAGCAGGATCGGCGTCCCGCACAGGTCGATGGTGCGGAACGTGTCCGGCTCCGGCAGAGCGCCCGAGAGGCACAGAACGAGCGGCTGGTCACGGAAGAGGACCTCGACCTCCTCCTCGTGGTGCGCCGGCGAGTAGATGTCGGTCGGCAGCTCGAGCACGCCGTCGGCGAAGTCGGTCGTGCGGTGCTCGATGTGGTCCAGCAGGCGGCGCGCGATGCTGCGGTCGAATGCTTCCCTGTCCACGGTAGCTCCCCTTGTCGGCCGATAGGTTCGTCTGCACGCCCGGCCTGACCGGCTCGCCAGATGACCGGGATCACGGCCTCCAAAAAACTTAGACAGTAATCGCTCACTCCGCAATAACGCTGCAGGTCCTCTGCGAGGTGCCAGGCAGCGACCGAGCGCGAGCCGACCGCGGGCGCACCGAGGCCCGCTTCACGCGTGACCCTGTACTGAGTAACCGCTCACAAAGTACCCTCGGGAGTGCCTGCTCACCTTGGGGGTCTACTGATGACTGGTTCGCCCTCCGCCGGTCTTACGACGTCGCGTGGCGTCGAGCACCTGAACATCACCGTCGCCGACCTCGACGAGGCGACGGCGTTCTTCACTGATGTGTTCGGTTGTCAGACGCTGTACACCATGGGTCCGTTCGAGGACCGCAGAGGGCCGTTCATGCGCGTCATCGCCAACGCGGATGTGCGATCGGTCGTCCACTGCGTCCGCGTCCTGCGCAGCCCGCTGCTCAACATCGAACTGTTCCAGGTGAGTACGCCACGCCAGCGCTTGCTGTGGCCGGATCTGCTCGATATCGGCGGCTGGGGTCTGACGGCCGCGGTCGATGACGTCGATGCCGCAGTCGACTATCTGCAGGGCAAGGATGTGTACGGGCTCGGCGATGCCCGGTACCTGACGCCGTGGGGCTTCCACTTCGAAGTGGTTCCTTCGCACGCGCCTGCACCGGCCTGGCAGCCTCGCCCCGGGTCGATTCCCGGGTTCAGCGGCTTCGAACGGCTGCGTGTCACCGTCGCCGAACTGGACGAGGCCAGTGCCTTCTTCGAGGAGGTACTCGGCTTCGAGCGGGACGGCGACGTCCCACCCTGGCCGCAGGGCGGTCCGGACGGTGGGCTGCGCGCCTTCGCCAACGTCGACGCCCGGGCCACGCCGACTCGCGCACGTTCTTTGCGATCGCCGTATCTGAGCGTTGAGCTCATCGAATGCCCGGCCTATCCGGGACAGAACCGGGTCTGGCCGGCGATGTTCGACATCGGCGGATGGCACCTGGCGTTCTACGTCGACGACATCGACGCCGCCGTCGACCGGCTGACCACCCACGACGTCCACATTCTCGGCCGGAAGAAGCCGGCGTATCTGTACGAGGCCGGTGACGAGGCGTACACCTTGCACTGCCTCGCACCGTTCGGCCTCTACTTCGAGCTGGTGACCTATCCTCACGGGCGCTACCAGGAAGGCGAGCACGCCGGCCCCGCCTGGCACCCCGCTCGGCCGCTCAGCTGAGCGAACCGCCGCCTTCTCCGTGCGCTACGGTGCGGCCTGCACCACCTTCCCGGTTCCGTACCGGTGGAGTTTCCCGTCCCACGTCACTTCGCCGTTCTTCACATGGACCGTGGTGTACGCCGGGTTGTAGACGGCGGCGTACGGCAGCGGGCTCCTGGTGGAGAAATCGATGGCCGGTGTCAGACCTCCGGTCTTGACCTTCGCCGTCTTCCGGATCCCGCCGAGCACCGAGGCCCGGTCGACGCGGTCGAGCGTGGACGCCAGCTGGGCGAAGCCCCGGACACTCAGCCAGGAGTTCAGACTCAGCTCGTCGATCGTCCCATCGGGTTCGTAGGCCTTCATGTCCTCGTTGAACTGCTTGCCGTACGCGGTGGAGGTGTCCCATGCCGGGGGAAGCACAAGGCCCGCGGTCAGTGGTCCGTCGGCACCCATGTCCTCGAGTTTCTTCCGGTCGAAAGCACTGGCGGCGAAGGCGACCGTCCCCTTGTAACCCGTTTCCCGCAGCGCCTTGACGGCCACCCCGGTCTGAGCAGCGAAGGTGAGCCAGAGGACAGCGTCGGGATTCCCCTTCGTCACCTGCTGAGCCGACGCACTGAGGTCGGCGGTGGACGGTGAGAGCTGCACGTTGTTCACGATCTCGACACCGGCCGCCTTCATCACCTCTCCGACGGTCTTGCGGGCCACGTCGGCCACCGGAATGTCGAGCGTGACGAGCCCGACCTTCTTGGCGCCACTCGCGACCACATCCTGGGCCAGGCCGTGGAGTTCGACAGCGATACCGCCGTTGACGTTGAACGAGAGCTGGCTGCTGAGATCGAACCCCGCGATGGGGTACACACCGACGAACGGCATCTTGGCCGCCTCGATCTGGCTCTTGGCGGCATCGCGATAGGTGTCCGAGCCGCCCACGACGGCGGCGATGTCCTTGTCCGCCAGGATCTTGCGATTGCACGCGGCGGAATCGGTCGCGGTCTGGTGGTAGTCGCAGAGGGTCAGCTCGAGGCGACGTCCGTTGATTCCGCCCTGCGCGTTGATGGACTTCACAGCGGCCATCGCGCCGTCGCCGTACTCGGGGTTGCTGCTGACGCCGCCGGAGATGGCAGCGATCGAGGCGATCTTGATCGGCTTGCCCCCGGACGCGTTCTCCGCCTCGTTCCCGTCGCCACCACCGCATGCGGTGGCCATGAGGGCGAGCAATCCCAGCACCGCGAGCGGCCTCAGAAGCGCCTTCGACATGATGTGCCCTCTCGTTCGTAGCACCGGAGCAGGAAACAGGAGACTGAATGTGCATGCGGGACGGGAATGCACCGCCGCCGGCCGGTGCGCGCCGGAATCCGTTTCCCGTCAGCCGCTAGGAGAGGTACAGCGACGCCAGACCATCGAGGTCGTTCTGCCACTCCTTCGCCGGCCGCTCGTCCACGATCTCGCCCCGCCTCATGACGTAGGCGCGATCGGCCCGGCTCACCACAGCCCCTGCGTTCTGTTCGACGACGAGCACGCCGACACCGCGGTCGGCGGTCTCCCTGAGGGTGTCGAGGAGGCGCTCGCGCACCATGGGTGCAAGCCCCAGGGACAACTCGTCGATGAGCAGGAGGCGCGGGTTGCGGGCCAACGCCAGGGTCAGCGCCAGCATTTGCTGCTCGCCACCGGACAGGAGAGCTGCACGGTGGCGAGCACGCTGAGCCAGCGACGGAAACAGTTCCCGGGCCTCGCCCTGGTCGCGCACGAGTCGGAGCGACTGGCGGACGGTGAGGCCGGGGAAGACATGGCGCTCCTCCCCCATGAAGGACACACCTTGCCGGCACCGCTTGTAGGCAGGTGTCCGGTTGCAGCGCACCCCGAAGAGGTAGACGTCGCCGTCGGTCGGGCGCCTGTACCCGGCGAGCGTGCGCATCAATGTCGTCTTCCCTGCGCCGTTCGGTCCGAGAAGGGCCACCATCTCGCCCGGCCGTACATCGAGATCGATGTGCCGCAGAACCTGCACCCGCCCGTAGCCGGCGGACAGTCCGCGCGCCGCTATCCCTGACACCTCATCGGGGGCCGTCACCCGTGCCACGTCGACGCACGGTCGTGACGAAGCACCCATCGGCTCGCCCTCGCTCATCTCGGATCCTCCGGGTTCGACGTCGTCGTCACCACACTTGCGAGTGAGCGTTCACGAAACTACAGTCGGCGCGGACGGTCCGCAATGGGTGCGTAGAGGTCTCGTCGTATGGGACGGGCCGGATGCGCGAGACGAGTCGTTCGTCATCGGTCAGCACATATCTGCACAGACTCGTCGTCGTCACTCTCTTCACAACGGTGTCAGGGGGTGCCATGGATCTGCAGCCCATCCTGCAGTTCGCATTGCTGGGCCTCGGTGTCGGCGGCGTGTACGCGGTGAGCGCGGTCGGCATCGTGGCGATTCACCGAGGATCGAAGACGATCAACTTCGCGCACGGAGGCGTCGCGTTGTGGGGTGCGTTGGTGTTCTATGCACTCCGCGACGACCATCACGTCCCTGCCGTCACGGCCGCGCTGCTGACGCTGCTCGGAGCGGCCCTCTTCGGCGTCATGGTCTATCTGCTGATCATCCGGCCCATCCGCCACCGGACCGAGGTCTCGCGCATGGTGGCGACACTGGGGTTGCTCGGACTCCTGACCGGTCTTGCACACACGGCCTTCGGTAACGCGACACGCGTTCCCGACAGCGCGCTTCCCACCTCGGCCCTGCGCATCTTCGGCCTGACGATTCCTGCGGAACGCCTCATCATCTTCGTCATCGCCGTGGTCGTCATCGGTGCCTTCACCGTGTGGTCCGCGTGGGCACGGCTTCCGCTGATGACGAAGGCGATGGCGGAGCACGAGTCCGCCGCGCAGGCGCTCGGCGCCTCACCGCACATGCTCGGCAGTGTCAACTGGGCACTCGGATCGGTACTCGCCGCCGCGGCCGGCGTCCTCGTCGCACCTATCGTCGGGCAGTTCGACACCGCCATGCTGACCGTGACGGCGTTCGCCTTCGCTGCCGCGTTGCTCGGTCGCTTCGACAGCTACCCACTCGCGCTCGCCGGCGGTCTGACCCTCGGCGTGGGAGAGAGCGTCGTCACCCACCTGGTAGCCGAGCACGTTCCGGACCGGTTTCAGCTCGGCTGGCCCCAGACCGTTCCCTTCGTGGCTGTGATGGCGATCCTGACGCTGCGCAGAGACCGGGCGAGCAACCGGCTCCCGGCCACACCTGCCGCTCCCGTGGCTGCCGGGTTGTTCCGGCCGCTACCCGTGACCGCCGCACTGGTAGCAGTGATCGCCGTACTCGCCCTCGGTGACAGCACGTGGCGCGACGCCGCAACCGTCTCCATCATCTTCGCCATCCTCGTGCTCTCGCTCATCCTCCTCATCGGATACGCCAACCAGATCAGCCTCGCGCAGATGACCGTCGCGGGACTCGGCGCCTACGCCGCCGTCCGACTCGATCTGGACATCCGTCTGCCGTTCCTCCTGGCGCCTCTCGCGGGTGCGGTGGTGGGAGCCCTCGCCGGACTGCTCGTCGGTCTTCCGGCTCTGAAGGTGCGCGGCATCAATCTCGCCATTCTCACCATGGGTATGGCGTTCGCCGTCTCGAGCGTTCTCTTCGACAGCTCGCACTACACCGGCGGCATCATGGGTTCCCAGCCGCGTCCGCCCTCGCTGTTCGGCCTCGACGTGGACGCTGCACTGCATCCCGACCGGTACGGGTACTACGCGCTGTTCTGGCTGGTCGTCGCAGGCGTGGTCGTCGCCGTCGTCAGGCGGTCCCGGCTCGGGCGCCGGCTGCTCGTCGTCCGCACCAACGAGCGGGCGGCCGCGTCTGTGGGCATCAGCGTGGCGCGGGCGAAGCTCTCCGCGTTCGTGATCTCGTCGGCGCTGGCGGGTGCCGCCGGGGTGCTTCTGGCGTTCCGCAGTTCCTCGGTCACCTTCACCCAGTTCTCGTTCATGGAATCGATCAATCTGGTCAGCCTCGCGGTGATCGCGGGCGTCACGTCGATCTCCGGCGGACTGCTGGGCGGAGTCCTGGCATTCGGCGGCCTCGTGTGGCTGCTGATCGACAGCCTCCAGATCGGCTTCATCACGGACAACTACGCCACGATCTTCGGCGCCGGCCTCGTCCTGACCGTGGTCGTCCACGAGAACGGCGTGGCATGGCGGAAACGATCACAGGTCGATCCCGCACCGCTTCCGAGCGGCGACCAATCAGCACGTTCGGGTGAGGCACTGATCGTCGAGAGCGTGTCGGTGGGCTTCGGCGGCGTGACCGCCGTGAGCGCGGCGAACCTCCACGCCCTGCCCGGTACGGTCACGGGCTTGGTGGGTCCCAACGGCGCCGGAAAGACCTCACTGCTGGACGCGATCGGCGGCTTCGCTCCCGTCCAAAGCGGAGTGGTGCGACTCGGCGACATGTCGTTGAACGGCCGGGCCGCCGACGCGCGCGCTCGGTCGGGGTTGGGCCGGGTCTTCCAAGGAGGTGAGCTGTTCGAGGATCTCACCGTCGCCCAGAATCTTCGCGTCGCGGCAGAGAGCGCGGGCCACACCGATGGGCGGCTGCCCGCTCCGGCCCGGTCCGCACTCGAACGGTTCGAGCTGGCAGAGGACCTCCTGCGGCGCCCCACCGAACTCCCCATGGCGAAGCGGCGGTTCGTCGGTATCGCCCGAACACTGGCCTCGAACCCCGCTGTCGTACTGCTCGACGAACCCAGCGCCGGTCTTTCGATCACCGAGATCGACAACCTGGCCGTGAGCCTCCGCGAACTCGCTCACACAACTGGCCTCACCGTGCTGGTGGTCGACCACGACATGGCGCTTGTGATGTCGGCATGTGACCGCATCGTCGTCCTCCATCAAGGACAGGTGCTCGCCGACGGCACACCGGAGCAGGTGAGAGCGGACGCGGCCGTCCGCGAGGCATACCTCGGCGAGGCGGCCGAGCCGGTTGTCGGCACATCGGACCCGGCCGTCTAGGATGCCGCGCGAGACTGACCCTGCCGGCATCCGGCCTGCGTGGCGGACCGCGGCGCCTGCCACTGACACCCGGCCGGCCTGGCGGACCGCGGCCCGGCAGGAAGGCAGCACATCCCTTGTACGACAAGCAAGTCACGCCCTTGTACCCGGTGCCGCACACACCCACAGACCACACGGGGCTAGAATGAGTACACACTCACCACGTATGCAGTCCCGGAAGCGAGGCGACCTCGTGGCTAAGTCGGCCGCCCAGACATCCAAAACCGCCAGCGAAGCACCGCGCCCGCGCCGACGGCTCACCGCCGAGGCTCGCAAGAGCTCGATCCTGGCCGCCGCGCGGCGTGCCTTCACCAAGACCGGCGACATGAACGGCACGACGATCAAGATGATCGCCGAACAGAGCGGCATCAGCGAGGGCGTGATCTACCGCCACTTCGAGAGCAAGGACCAGCTGTTCTTCGAGGCCGTCGTGGAGCCGCTCAAGGTGGCCGTGGACGAACTCGTCGCCGCCACAGCGGTCGTCGACCGGGATCAGCCGCTGACCCCCGAGCGTCAGCTGGAGACGATGAACGGCCTGTACCGGCAGCTCATCTCGACGTTGGAAGAGGTGCTCCCGCTCCTCGGCCTGGTGCTGTTCGGCGATCCGCAGGTGGCCCGGCGGTTCTACCGGGAGAACTTCTCCGTGGCCATGGACCGCCTGGCCGAGGCGTGGCGCGAGGTCGAGGACAGGTACGGATTCCCGTTCGAGTCCCCCGACATCTCGGCCCGCGCGGTGATGGGCGTCGCACTGATGCAGGCGCTCGAGAGCCGCCACAGCAAGCAGTTCGATCGCGATCGCGCGGTGAACTTGATCACCGAGGGAACCATCAAGGGCTTCTTCCCGACCATCAAACGCGGCCAGCGGCGGCGCTGAGCCGGCCCACACCCAGGCGGCTGCGCCGCCTCGTCCTCAAGCGCCGGACAGGCCGAAATCTTCAGCCTGTCCGGCGCTTGAGGACCAGCCCGAAGCGGTTCGGAACGCCTCGTCTAGGCAGGGCGCGGCACGTCGAGCACGAGGGCGGTGGCCATCCCGCCGCCGGCACACATCGCGGCCACACCGACGCCACCGCCGCGGCGGCGCAGCTCGTGAATGAGCGTGAGCACCATCCGGGCACCGGTCATCGCGACGGGATGCCCCAGGCTGCACCCACTGCCGAGGACGTTCACGGTGTCCTCGTCGAGCCCGAGTGTCCGGGTCGCTGCGACGCTCACGGAGGCGAACGCCTCGTTGATCTCCCACAGGGAGACGTCTGCGACCGACAGGCCGGCACGCTGGAGGGCCTTTCGGACGGCGGCCGGCGGCGCCAGACCGGTGTCGGCCGGCGGCACGCCGGCGGATGCCCACGCCCGGACGACCGCCAGCGGCTCGAGTCCGTGCTCTTCCGCGAAGGACCGATCGGCGACGACCGTCGCCGCCGCACCGTCGTTCACTCCCGCCGAGTTGCCGGCGGTGATGCTGAAGCCATCGATCTCGGGGTGCAGAGGCTTCAACGACGCGAGCTTCTCGATACTCGAGTTCCGCCGGGGATGCTCGTCGACCGCGAAGGTGAACCGCGTCCCGTCGCGACGGGTGACCTCGATGGGGAAGATCTCATCCGTGAAGCTTCCGGCGTCGATCCCGGCGACCGCACGCTGATGGGAACGCAGAGCCCACGCGTCCATGTCCTCCCGCGTGATGCCCGCCTTCACCGCGGCGTTCCAGCCGACCGTGATGGTCATATCCCTGATCGGGGCGTCGGGTGTCTCGCGATGGCTGGGCGCGAGCCAGTCCTCCTCCCATTCGTCGGTGCCGGGGATACGACGGCTGGTCTTCGGGGCGGTCGAGCTCGACTGGACGCCACCGGCGACGACGACGCGGTCCATGCCGGCGATGATCGACGCCGCGGCGGTCTGCACCGCGGCGAGCCCCGAGGCGCAGTGGCGATTGTGGGCGATGCCCGGCGCGTTCACCAGTCCCGCTTCGATCGCGGCGTAGCGGCCGATGGCCCCGCCGCCGTAGAGCGACTCGCCCATCACCACGTCGTCCACGAGCTCGGGCGCGAGGCCCGCTCGCCGGACCGCCTCGGCGACCGCCGCCGTCCCGAGTTCCAGTGCGTCGACGTCGGCCAGCGATCCCTTGTAGGCGGTCCCGATCGCGGTTCGGGCACCCGAAACAATCACAGCCTCACGGCTCATGAGACTCACTCCTCCCCACACGACTTCCGTTGCTTCACTTCTGACACGACGCGCTCCGGGCCGCTCCCCTGACGGCGGCCCGAAGCGCGTCGGCGGCCAGGCGTCAGGAGACGCTGATGGTGGCCGGGTCGGCGGGGCTGAAGTCGTAGACCCGGGCGGCGTTGCCGACGGTGATCTTGTGCTGCACATCCTCGGGCAGGTGGCCGAGCCACTTGTTGGCCATCGCCACCGTGCCGGGCCAGGTCGAGTCCGAGTGCGGGTAGTCGCACTCGAGCATCACGTTGTCCTCACCGATGAGGTCCAGCAGCCGGATACCGGCCTGGTCCTCGATGAACGTCCCGTAGACATGCTCCTTGAACTGCTGGCGGATGTCGGTGTCCAGGTCGAACTTGGCCTCGGTCTTCGTCTCGCCGCGCTCGTGGGCGGCGTTCATGTCGATGTCGAAGCGGGATGCCCAGAACCGCTGCTTGTCGATGACCTGTTCCGCGCGCTCGAGGAAGTACGGGATCCAGCCGATCGAGCCTTCGGACAGAGCGATCTTCAGGTTGCCGAACCTGGTGAAGTTGCCGCTGAACAGCCAGTCCAGCAGCGTGCCGGCCTGGTTCGCCGCCGCTGAGTACGCCATGAACGCCAGCGTCGGCATGTCGTCGGAGGTGCGGATCAAGTTCGACGACGACCCCACGTGCATCGACACGACCATGCCCGTGTCGTTGCAGGCGCCGAAGACCGGGTCCCAGTAGCCAGTGTGGATCGACGGCAGCCCCAGTTTGGCCGGGTTCTCCGAGAACGCGATCGACTTCGCCCCGCGGGCGGCGGTCCGCTCGATCTCGGCCGCGGCGGCCGCCGGATCCCACAGCGGGATGATCATCATCGGGATGAACCGGCCGGGGTAGGCGTCCGCGAACTCCTCGAGGATGAAGTCGTTCCACGCCCGCACGCACAGGAGCGCCAGATCTTTGTCCCTGGCCTCGTGGAAGACCTGCCCGCAGTAGCGCGGGAAGGACGGGAACAGCATCGAGGCGAGTACGCGGCCCTCGTTCAGGTCGGCCACGCGAGCGGCCGGGTCGTAGCAACCCGGCCTCATCTCGTCATAGGTGATCGGCTCCGGCGAGAACTCCTCGCGCCGCTTGCCGGCCACGGCGTTCAGGCCGGTCGTGACGATCTGACGGTCCTCGTAGACCCAGAACTCCGAGTCGCCGTCCCGCACGATACGCGGGCCGGTTTCCCGCCACCGTTCGGGCAATCGCTCCTGCCACAGACGAGGCGGCTCGATGAGGTGGTCATCGACCGAGATGAACCAGCTGAATGACATGAGATCTCCCACCTGTCCGCAGTGACAGCGACCCCTGGAAACGAGCCTTAGAGATGACCCTTATAAAGCGAACGCTCACATACCATGATAGGTGCCGGGCCGCTCGTGCGCCAGGGCCGGTCGGCGCACTGAACACACAGCGGCACTACGGAGCACCGGGAACCACGCCCCTCGAAGCGGACGAACTCCTCGTCGAGCATGGCGATTTCGAGACCGGCCGCACGGAATTCGTCAGATGCTTCAGGTGACGACGTCATCGCTGGTGCGCCCTCCGCCGGAGCGCGAGCAGCCGGTCACGGTGCTCGGCGGACCGCATGGTGACGGCCTCCGCGGCGAAGCCTGCCTGGACAGCCCCGCTGAGCGCCTGCGACAGGTAGATGTTGACCACCCGCTTGGTGCTCCGCAGCGCCTCGCTCGGTTGCGCCGCCAAGCGCTCGGCCACCCGTCGGGCCCCTGGCAACAGGTCGGCGGGTGCGGTGGTACGGGTGGCGAGCCCGAGTTCGACGGCCGTGGCCGCGGAGATGCGGTCGCCGGTGTACAAGTACTCACGCGACTTGATGATCGGGGTGAGCAGCGGCCAGAACGCGGCGCCTCCGTCACCGGCCACGAGACCGACAGCGACGTGCGGGTCGGCCAGGTGGGCGTTCTCGGACATCAGCACGATGTCGCAGAGCACCGCGAGGCTGCAGCCGAGCCCCACCGCTGCGCCGTTGACTGCGGCGATGACCGGCAGCGGGAATCGGAGCATCTCCTCGATGATCTGTGCGCCCTCGCGCAGGCTGGCGTCGCGAGCCACCGGATCGTCGAGGAACGAGGTGATCCAGTCCAGGTCGCCGCCCGCAGAGAAGGCCTGTCCAGCGCCGGTGAGGATCACCGCCTTGACCTCGAGGTCCTCGGACAGCTGCCGCCATACGTCGGCGAGCGCGGCGTGGAGTTTCTGGTTGACGGCGTTGAGCTCGGCGGGCCGGTTCATGACGACCGTGGCGATGGGACCGTCACGCTCGACGGTCAGCTCCGGTGGAAGATCGTAGGCGTAGGTCACGGCGGCACGCTCCCGAGAGGATGGATGAACCGGCGGTCAGGCCGCCGTCGGGCGAGCTGACGCATGAGTTGGCCGCGCGATGAGGACGGGCCCAGCGGCTGCGGCGGCTCATGGCTGACCGGGGCGCAGCTCGATGAACAACCCCTCCGCATCGGCGGTGACATGCTCGCCGTCGTAGACGGCACCGGTGAGGAAACGCTTGCGCCCCTCCTCCCGCTGGAGTTCGGCGTCCAGCCTCAGTTCCACGCCTATCGGTGTGATCCTGTGGAAGTTGACGTGGAGGTATGCGGTACGGGCTGTCGGTCGTCCGATGTTCGCGAGCCGGCCCAACACCTCGTCGAACAGCAGGTGTATCGCCCCGCCGTGTGCCGCACCATTGCCGCCGAGGTAGTGGCGCCCCAGCGTGAAATGGCCACTGACACGCGAGTCACCCCACTCGTCCGGAACGAAGGGCGGTGCCAGCGCCTGGCCCCGCCCCGGCAGGTCCATTCGACGGCCGGCGATCTGCTCCTGCTCGGGGACCGTGAACGGTTCGAGGGCAGCCGACAGGCTCTCCAGTGCACGCGTCGTCTCCTCGACCACGTGCGGTGGCGGGCTGGCCCCGGTGATCCTGTCCTGCAGCCGTCGCAGAGCCTCGATCATGCCGCCGAACCCGGGCCCGCCGGGTACCGAGCCGGGGTCAGGACCGGATCGCGCCTCCCACGGGCTGCCGGCCTGCATCTGATCGCCCCATGCCAGTTCCGTCAACGCACGTCACCTTTCTTTCGAGGGTCAGTCCCCGACCGCGGTCACCCGCCAGAGGGCGTAGACGTCCTCCAGTCCGCGCAGCATGTCGTTGAGGTGGGTGCAGGTGCTCAGTCCGCTGAACGTTTCGCGCACGTGGCGACGTAGCCCGTCGAGCCTCTGCCCAGCCAGCCGTCCGGCACTCGCCGCAGCGGCCGGGCATTCGACCCACGGCAGCACACGGGGGCGGGCCTCGCAAGCCGTCATCGTCCTCGTACGCGGGTCGACCTCGGCAGTCAGCGTGTACTCGTGAATGACGGTCTCGGTGCCGTCGGGCAGGACGTACGAGTCACGGAACATGGCGTCGACTCCGGCCGGTTCAGCGGAACTTCCGGGGAGGACGTCGATCCGGCGTGCGCGGCGCATGCTGTATGGCGGCAGGGGATCGGTGGGATGCCAGCCCTGCGGATCCCGCTGGCCCGGGAGACCGGGAGCATCACCGTTCGTGTCGAGCGAGGGGGCCACCGGGCCTGTCACATAGGATGCGCGGCCCGTCTTTTTGAGTTGCACCATGATCGTCCCGTCTGCTGCGAATCCCGCGCAGATTCCGGCCCGTTGCTGCAGCTGCCGTCGCGCGTCTTCCGTTCGAGGCTCGGTGCCGCCCTCCCACCGGGCAGCGAAGGCCTGCCCGGAGATCAGAGTGGAGACCGGTACGTCGTCCAGCAGCAGGTACAACAGGTTGTGCTCGGTGACGAGGGAGGGGTCCGACTCGTCCAGACGCCGCCGGAACCCTGACGCGACCCCGGTTCCGACCAGTGCGTCGAGCTGTGGGCGCACCGGATCCGTGGTCAGCTCCTGAAGTGTCCGTCCCTCCGCGTAGTCGACGACGCCACGGCAGGACGCCTCGGCCACGACCGATGACGAGCTGTCCACGGCGGTATGCAGGTCCCGGCCCCGGGCGGCCAGCACGAGCGGTCCGTCCAGACCTTCGGGCCGGAGCATGTCGATGGTGGTGGTGCGACGCACCGAACCGGGGACGCGTACGGGGGTGCCTGACGTCGGCTCATGGATGCCATGCCGGGGATGCAACTTACGAGGCTTGCTGCCCAAGTCGGCTTCAGAAACGAGTTCACCCTGCGTCTGGCCGGTGCGTGACGTCTTTCCCATGGTGTCCGGTGTCCTTACTTCCTTGAGGAGCAGGGAGCTGAGGGCCAGAGCCGACGCCGGCCACTGCTCTCGATGCATCGGGCTCAGCGGAACCATCCGTCCACGGTGTCGCGTGCCCGCATCGTGGCACTCACGCACTTCATTGAGAACGGCATTTTCAACATGGTCGCCCCGGTGCCTGATGGTGTCAACGCACTGAGCCGCCACCGAGGGTGGGATAGAACACAACGCCATATCTGCACAACGGGACTTCGTCCAGCGTTGACCGAAAACCAGGTTTTCGCATCAGCGGCTTCTCGTGCGGATCAGCGCCGCAAGGCGTCACCCCTGGGCGCGCTGACGCTCTGTCACGCTGCCGGTGACGCCACCGCGGCCCCCAGCGCCCGCAGTGCGAAGTCCACCACCCGAGCCGCCGCCTCGGCTGCGCTCACCGAGGCCGACTGCGACATCTGCTCATCGAACGCCTGGTTGATCACGGCCAGGATCGCCCGCGCATCGGAATCGGGCTCGCTCCAGGGAAACGACCCGTCCTCCCGGCCCTGGTAGAGGATCTGGGCTATGGCCGCCTCTTGTGCAGCCACCGACCGCGCCCGCTCCCCGGCGTATCCCACCGCCCTCTTCACCCCCTCGGAAGACAGGATCTGCACGCGTCGGCGACGCTGCGCGTCCGAGGTCACGCGCAGCACCGCCTCGATCCAGCCGCGCAGGGCGTCGGTCGGCGACGCGGCCCGTGCGACCGCGCCCTGCAGTTCGGCCAGCAGGCGCCCGCTGTCGCGGCGGAACATGGCAAGAAGCAGGTCGTCCTTGGAGTCGAAGTGCCGGTAGAAAGCACGTGTCGACAGAGCCGCGTCCCGGAGGATGTCGCCGACCGACACGCTGCCCCCGTTGCTGTCGGCCAGGCAGCGATACGCCGCTTTGATGATCCGCTCACGCTCCGCGGACTCGGTCACGACTGCAGCCTCCTGTCGCCCGGACACCGCCCGCCATCATGACACTCCCTCCCTGACGACGGCCAAGGACAGGGGCGGTCCGACGGCCGGGGCAGACATGCCGTCGCACTGCCCGCCACCCACTGATCGCCCTCACACTCTCGTGCCGGGCGGCGGAGAAGAGCTAAAGTTGCCCGAACATACCAAGTCGGCCGCACAGGCATGACGACCCAGCAGCCCGCCCTTCTCGAGAAGTCACCCGCGGGCGCTGTCGGACTCCGCGCCACACCTCACCACGCCACCCACTTGTCGGATGAACCGTTCGCGGTTCGAGGGGGAGGACCACGGACATGCGGATCGGGATCCCGATGGCCTACAGCGGGGGCTTCGCTGAATCGGTCGAAGGCCTCGGGGACTACGAGAAGGCCGGGCTGGACATCGTGTTCCTGCCGGAGGCCTACGGCTTCGACTCGGTCAGCCAGCTCGGTTACATCGCAGCGAAGACCTCCACGTTGGAGATCGCCTCGGGGATCCTCAACATCTATTCCCGTACACCCACCCTGCTGGCGATGACCGCCGGGGGTCTGGACCACGTGTCGGGCGGCCGCTTCACCCTGGGGCTGGGTGCGTCGGGCCCGCAGGTCGTGGAGGGCTTCCACGGTGTGCCGTACGACGCCCCGCTGGCCCGGACCCGGGAGGTCGCGGAGATCTGCCGGAAGGTGTGGCGGCGTGAACGGCTCGTCCACGACGGACCTCACTACCACCTCCCGCTGGACCGCGAACACGGTGGCACCGGGGCCGGCAAACCACTGAAGATCATCAACCACCCGGTGCGTGAACGCATCCCGATGTTCCTAGCCGCCCTCGGGCCCAGGAACGTCGCCCTGGCGGCCGAGCTCTTCGAGGGCTGGGAGCCGATCTTCTACTACCCGGAGGCCGCTCAGGCCGCGTTCGGCGACGCCCTGGCGGCGGGACGGGCGCGCCGGGATCCGGCGCTGCCCCCGCTCGAGGTGGTCGTGGACACCCACGTGGCCATCACCGGGAACGACGAGGAGCGGCAGGCGGCGGAACAGCAGGTCCGTAAGCATCTCGCCCTGTATGTGGGCGGTATGGGCGCCAGGGGCAGGAACTTCTACAACGATCTGACCTGTCGTTACGGGTTCGAGGAAGCCGCCGTCACCATCCAGGAGCTCTTCCTGGCCGGCCGGAAGGAGGCGGCAGCCGCGGCCGTCCCCGATGATCTGCTCCACGGTGTCTCGCTCATCGGCCCCGCGGCCCGTGTCAAGGAGCGCATCGCCGTCTTCGCCGAGAGCGGGGCGACGACGCTCAACGCCAGGCCGCTGGCCGCCACCCACGACCAGCGTGTCCGCGACATCGCCACCCTGAAGGAGCTCAGCGCGTGATCACGGCCGAGGATCGTACGAGCGGCCCCCTCAAGGGCGTCCGCGTCCTGGAGCTGGCGGCCCTCGGACCGGCCCCCATGGCCGCGATGATGCTCGCGGAGCTGGGCGCCGACGTCGTACGCGTGGACCGGCCGACTGCCCCCGTCTTTCCCGACATCCTCGACCGGGGCCGCCGGTCCGTCGTGGTCGACCTCAAGCACCCCGCCGGTCCCGAGACGGTGCTCCGGCTCGCGGAGAAGGCGGGCATCCTGCTCGAGGGGTTCCGGCCCGGTGTCGCCGAGCGCCTCGGGATCGGCCCGGAGCAGGTCCGCAGGCGCAACCCCGCGCTGGTGTACGGACGGATGACCGGCTGGGGCCAGCAGGGTCCCCGGGCACACACCGCCGGACATGACATCAACTACATATCCCTCACCGGCGCGTTGGCGGCCATCGGCCGGGCCGGCGGCCCGCCGCAGGTCCCCCTCAACCTGCTGGGTGACTTCGGCGGCGGTTCGCTGTACCTGGTCACGGGCGTGCTCGCCGCGCTGCATCACGCTCGGGCCACGGGTCAGGGTCAGGTGGTGGACGCCGCGATCGTCGACGGTGTCACCCATCTGTCCGCCATGATCTGGGCCGAGCGCCGGTACGGCGGCTGGACCGACGAGCGCGGCAGCAATCTGCTCGACACCGGGGCGCCTTACTACGACGTGTACGCGACGTCCGACGGCGGATGGATGAGCGTGGGCGCACTGGAACCGCAGTTCTACGCCCGCCTCGTGGAACTGCTCGGCCTGCCCCGGTGGGCGGATGCCCAGCTCGACCGCGCTCGCTGGCCGCAGATGCGCGAGGCGTTCGCGAACAGGTTCGCGTCGCGTACACGCGCGGAGTGGGAGAAGGTCTTCGAGGGCACGGACGCCTGCGTCACGCCCGTACTCACCTGGTCGGAGGCGGTACACGACCCGCACATGGCCGCGCGCGGGACCCATACGGTCATGGACGGAGGCGATGTCCCCGCTGCGGCCCCGCGTTTCTCCGTGACACCGACGCGTGCCGCCGGGCCGGGCGCCCCGTACGGCACTCACAGCCGGGAGGTGCTCAGGGACTGGGACGTCGAAGGAGCGGACGCGCTCTTCGCCGACGGTGCAGTGATACAGCGCTGAGGCGCTCGCTGATGCGTCCCGTGCGTTGCCGCTGCTACGACGACGTGGGCGCGAGGGGAGTCAGTGCGCTGACGATCTCCTTGCGGCGCATGAGTGTCTGCTTCGGCATGTTCCAGCCGAGCACACCGGTGATCTTGGTGCCCTGACGATAGAGCGCGACGAAGCGGCGGCTTGCTGTGTCACCTTCCACGACGGTCGTCTCCGCGTCGGCGGTCAGCACTCCGTGCGCCTGGATCCTGGCGTCGAACTGGTCGGTCCAGAAGTAGGGCACGGGGCAGTAGGGCCGATCGGCACCGAGGATGTTGGCGGCGACGAGGCGGGCCTGCTCGACGGCGTTGGTCCGGTTCTCCAGCCGCACCAGGACATCGAGCCCTTCGTGGTGCCAGCCGACCGCGTAGATTCCCTCCGCGGCCCGGCAGCGGGAGTCGCAGACCAGGCCGTTGTCGACCCTCAGTCCGCTGTCCGCGAGCCATCCGGTGGAGGGGGCCACCCCGATGGCCACCACGACGGTGTCGGCCGGCAGCACTTCGCCGGTTTCCAGGCACACACCTGTCACCCACCCGTTGCGGCCGGCCAGTCCGGTCACTCCGGCACCCATCCGCAGGTGGACGCCGCGTTCGGTGTGCAGACCGGCGAGTACGGCTGCTGTCACCGGACCGAACTGAAGGGTCATAGGTGCCGGAAAAAGGCCGGCCATGGTGACGTCCAGGCCCATGGAGCGCGCCGTGGCGGCGATTTCGGCGCCCAGAACGCCCTCCCCCACGACCACGAGCCGCGAGGACACCAGCAGGTCCGCCCGCAGTGCCAGGGCGTCGTCCAGGGTACGCAGCACATGCACGCCTGCCAGACCGGCCTGTCCGGGAAGCAGCCTGGGCTTCAGTCCCGTGGCCACGACGACGGCGTCGGCGTTCAGGGCGCGCCCTGATGCGGTGTACACGGTGCGCGCGGCCGGATCCAGGCCGGTTGCCGTTTCGGCGAGGATGAACTCGGCTTCCAGAGCCGCCAGTTCCGCTTCGGGCCGTAGCCGGGTCCTGTCTGGGGTCCAGCTGCCGGAGAGGACCTGCTTGGACAAGGGGGGCCTGTCGTACGGCGCGTGGTGTTCGTCCCCGAGCACGGTCAGTCTGCCGTGGTAGCCGCCCTGACGCAGTGCTTCCGCAGTGGCCAGACCCGCCGCTGAAGCACCGACCACCAGGACGCTGGAAGGGTGGTTCATGTGTCCTCCCTCAGGTTGGCGGCGAAGGCCGGACACACCATGGCGGCTTCGCGGACCGCGGCATGCAGGTGCTGTGGTGGTCTGACGTCGGGCCAGAATTAGTGAGTAAACACTTCCTAACATGAGCGTTTCATAGTAGCGTCGCCCCATGAGCCGAGCAAGGGTGAACGGCCTGTCGGTCAGCTACGAGGTGATCGGGGACGGGCGGCCGTGGGCGATCACGCCCGGCGGGCGCGTCAGCAAGGACTCGCCGGGCATCAGGGAGTTCGCGACCGCGCTGGCGGACCGTGGCAACCGGGTACTCATCTGGGATCGACCGAACACAGGCGAATCGGACGTGTGCTTCACCGGGAGTTCGGAATCGGCCATGCAGGCCGACGTCCTGGCGGGACTGCTCAGACACCTCGACATGACGCCCGCCGTGATCGCGGGAGGGTCCGGAGGTTCCCGGATATCGCTGCTGACGGCCGCGCGCCATCGTGACGTCGCCGCCGGCGTCGCCATGTGGTGGATCAGCGGCGGGGCCTACGGCCTCATGTCCATCGGGAACTACTACTGCGGCAACTCGATCAGGGCTGCGTGGGAAGGCGGCATGGAGGCCGTCGTCGCACTGCCCGAGTGGGCCGAGGTCCTCGAACGGAACCCGGCCAACCGGCAGCGGTTCCTCGATATGGACGCCGGGGAGTTCATCGCGACGTTCGAGCGGTGGCTGGCCGCCTACTGCCCGTGCGGGGACGAGCTCGTGCCCGACCTGCCGGCCGCCGGCGTACGAGCCCTCGATTTCCCCGCGCTGGTGTTCCGGAGCGGTGCGAGCGACCTCCACCACCGACGCGAGACGTCCGAGCACGTCGCTCGGCTACTGCCGAACGCCCGCCTGGTCGAGCCTCCGTGGGGGGACACCGAATGGGTTGAGCGGCAGGCGGCGCGCAACGCCGGCGAGGCTCCGGGCCTCTTCGTGCGCTGGCCCCTGCTCGCCCCGGTCCTGCACTCATGGGCGAGCGACGTGGTGCCTGTGCACTCAGGGACCTGATCCCGCTGATCCACTCAGGGCCTATCGGCTGCTTCTACTCGGGGAGGACGACAGGTGGAAGGCCCCATCAGCAACGCTCGCAGGATCCAGGAGCTCGCCGAACTCGACCCCGGCACCACGGTGTTGCGCCATATCGGGGTGGATGGCCGCGAGCTGACGTTCACCTGGCCTGAGCTGGACCGGCGCTCGGGTCAGCTCGCCGGTGCGCTCTGCGCGCGGGGGCTCGGGCTCGGCGACCGGCTCGGTCTCGCCCTGCACAACTCGCCCCAGTTCGTGTGGGGTGTGTTCGCCGCCTGGAAGCTCGGCGCCGTGCCCGTCCCTGTGCGGTGGGACGTACCCGACTGGGAGCTGAAGCGCCTCCTCGAGGTCATCGAGCCCCGCGTGCATATGACCGCCGACGACCGCCCGTGGATCGAAGCGACGGCCGGACTCGACGTCCCGGATCTGCCCGACGCGGTCTCACCCCACGTCAACGGCATCTGCAGCAGCGGCTCGACCGGCACGCCGAAGGTCATCGTCAGCGAACAGCCCGCCGTCCACAACGCGCTCTTCAGCAGACCGCTCATGGAAGCGTGGGCACCGGTACCCCGCCCGCAGACGATCCTCGTGCTCGCGCCGATGTACCACGCCAACGGTTTCGCGACGCTGTACAGCATGCTCGCCGGGGACCGCCTCGTCGTGCTGGAGAAGTTCGACGCCGCCCGGGTCGTCGACGCCATCGAGCGCCACCGGGTCTCGACGTTCACCGCCACACCGACCATGCTGCAGCGCATCGCCGACCTTCCCGGCATCGACGCCCGCGACCTGTCGAGTCTGCAGTGGATCGTCCAGGGCGCGGCGCCGATGCCGCCGTCGCTCGTGCACCGCTGGGCCGGCCTGATCGGCGCGGAGCGCATCGTCATGGCGTACGGCATGACGGAGGGACTGGGTCTCACCGCTCTCCGCGGCGACGAGTGGATGACGCACCAGGGTAGCGTCGGCCGCGGATTGCGCGGGACGGAACTGCGCATCCTCGACCCGGCCGGCAGCCCCGTCCCGCCCGGCGAGATCGGCGACATCTACCTGCGCTCCCCGGCCTACCACGGATACCGGTACCTGGGTGACGCTCCTCGCCTGCGGAACACCGACGACGGGTTCCAGACGGCCGGCGATGTCGGCTATCTCGACGACGAGGGCTACCTCTACCTCGTCGACCGACGTGTCGACATCATCATCACGGGTGGCGCGAACGTCTTTCCCGCAGAGGTCGAGGCGGCCCTCATCGACCACCCCCGGATCGCCGACGTCGTCGTCATCGGCCTGCGCGATGCGGAGTGGGGCCGGCGGGTCCACGCCGTGATCGAGCCCGCCGACCGCGGCGCGCCGCCGACGCACGAGGAGGTCGTCGCCTACGCGAAGAGCCGGCTGGCACCGTACAAGGTCCCGAAGACGACCGAGATCGTCGACTCCATCCCCCGGAGTGCGGCGACGAAGGTCAACCGCGGCGCGCTCGTCAAAGCCCGCGGCGGCTGACCTCACCCGGCCGGCTCGTCGTGAACAACCCCGGTTGTACGTCGGTCACCTCGCCGCCACCAGCCGCCCTGGGTGCTCGTCGGTCAGCTCGTCGTGATCGACGAGCACCTTTCCGTTGACGAGCGTGTAGTCGTAGCCGCGGGCACGCTGGACGAACCGGTTGGCCCCGAGCGGGAAGTCGGCCACCATCTCGGGCGTGTGGAGGTAGAGGCCGTCGAGGTCGAGCACGTTCACATCGGCGAAAGCGCCCGGCGCCAGGACACCCCGGTCGGCGATCCCGAACAGGTCGGCGCCTTCGCGCGTGATCTTCTTGACGGCCCACCCGATGTCGAGGAGTCCCTTGTCGCGCACCCAGTGCTTCAGGAAGTACGTCGTGTTGCCCGCGTCCATCGTGAGGGCCACATGGGCGCCGGCGTCGGCCACGCCCACCACGACGTCGGGATTGGTGATCATCTGGGCCACCGCGTCGAGGTCCTGGTTGAGCACCGGGTAGTAGAGGAGCCCGAGGCCGCGGGTCTCGACGGTGTAGTCGAGGAACGCGGCGGCAGGGCTCGTGCCCCTCCGCGCGGCTTCGGCGGCCAGGCTGTTGTCCGGGCTGACGTCGTATTCAGCCGGTCCCGGGGGCATCAGGTAGAGCTTGGCCGGATCCTTGGGCGCGAGCGGGCCGGACAGGTCGGCCGGCTGCTCGGCCTGCTCGAGCAGGCGGCGCCGTACCGACGCATCGGCCAGTGCCTCCAGGCGGGCGGCGAACGGCTTGGCCATGAGCTCGGCCCAGGCCGGCAGCGTGTCGTAAGGGGTCCGGCTGACCAGGCCGTAGACGATGGCGGTGCCGCGCACCGACGTCATCGGGCGCACATCGGCGCCGCGGCCCCGGGCCTCGGCCGTCCGCTCCATCACCCACGACCAGAGGCCCGGGCGGCGGTCGCTCTGCATGATGGAGAACGCCAGCGGCCGGCCCGATGCGCGGCTCACCTGCTCCATCCACGTCATCTCGGCGGTGGAGTTCTGCCGTTCGGCGCCGTCACGCTCGCCGATGCGGGGTACGACCTGGAAGGTGCCGCGGCGGCGGGTGGCGAGGACGTCGGCGATGGCGGCGAGTTCGGCGGGCCGCGCATACGTGCCCGGCACCGCTCGGCCATCGGGGACCGTGTGCATGAAGCTGCGCGACGTCGAGAAGCCGAGGGCGCCGTTGTCCATGGCCTCGGCCACGACGGCCGCCATGCCGGCGATGTCGTCGTCCGTGGCGGGCGACTCGTCGAGGCTGCGCTCGCCCATGACGTAGTACCGCAGGGCACAGTGTCCGATCAGGCCGCCCACGTTCAGGCCCAGCTCGCGTCGGCCCAGGACCTTCAGATACTCGCCGTAGGTCTCCCAGCCCCAGTCGAGGCCGGTCATGATCGTGTCGGCGGGGATGTCCTCGACCGACTCCATCATCCCCGCGAGGTAGCCCTCCTGCCCGGGGCGGACGGGTGCGAAGGTGACTCCGCAGTTGCCCATCACGACGGTGGTGACACCGTGGTGGCACGACGGGGTCGCCACCGGGTCCCAGAAGAGCTGGGCGTCGAGATGGGTGTGGACGTCGATGAACCCGGGGGTCACGAACCGGCCGGTGGCGTCGATCTCACGCCGGCCGCGCTCGCCGACCAGGCCCACCTCGGTGATGCGGTCACCGTCGATGGCGACGTCGGCCCGCATCGGGGCCGAACCCGTCCCGTCAACCACGGCGCCGTGACGGATCACGATGTCATGCATGGCTCACGTCCTTTATGGCGTCCGGCAGACATCAACAGAGTGTTTGCTCACTCACGATACCGACAACTTCCCGGCGCGAACAGAAGAAAGTATACGCTCACTTTGCTAGGGTGGACGGCAGGTCCGGGCGTGATTCGCCCAACGACTCACTTCGGGGGTGCGCGTGGGATCAATGGACGGCCGCGTGGCGATCGTCACCGGCGCAAGCCGCGGTATCGGGCAGTACATCGCCGAGCGATTCGCGGCCGAAGGTGCGGCGGTGGCTCTTGTGGCACGGACTTCCGTCCCGGGTAGGTCCCCCCTGCCCGGGTCGCTCGCGGAGGTCGTCGACCGCATCCGGGCGAAGGGCGGCCGGGCCGAGCCCGTACCCGCCGACCTCACCGCCTCCGACGACGTCGAGACCGTCGTGGCGCGCGCCGAGGCGGCGCTCGGGCCGGTGGACACGCTGGTGAACAATGCCGGGGTGAACTTCTACGGGCCGGCACTCGACATCCCGGGCCGTCGCTACGCGTTGATGTTCCAGATGATGGTTCACACCCCGTTCCGCCTCTGCCAGTTGGCGATTCCCGGCATGGTCGAGCGTGGCCGGGGCTGGGTGCTGAACATCACCTCCAAGCAGGCCCGCCACCCGATGGGGCCTCCGTACCCGGACTGGGCGAGCGACGGCTGCGTACCGTACGGCATGTGCAAATCAGCGCTCGACCGGCTGACGACCGGTCTGGCGGCGGAGTTGTACGACTGCGGAGTGAGCGTCAACGCCCTCGGCACATCCGGTCTGGTGATGACGCCGGGCGTGGCCGTGGTCTCGCCGCACACGCCCGACAACGCTCCGGTCGAGGATGACAGCGCCATGGCCGACGCCGCCCTCATGCTGTGCAGCGCACCACCCGGTAGCGTGACCGGCCGCGTCGCCTACAGCATGGAGCTGCTCGGTCGGCCTTTCCCCGAGGGCCCGTGGGCCCTGTCGGGCACGTTCTGATTGATCCAAGACGAAGGAGACCCACGATGAAGGTCACAGTGGATCCGGATCGATGCCAGGGACACGCCCGCTGCTGGGACATCTGCCCCGAGGTTTATGCCCTCGACGACCAGGGGCACGGGCAGGTTCTGGTCGCCGACATCCCGGCCGAGTTCGAGACGAAGGCGCGCGAGGCCGCGGCCAACTGCCCGGAGCGCGCCATCATCGTGAACTGAAGCCTGTCGGGGGCACGCCCCGCACCAACGACTTCGCCGTCGCCGCCGCCTGGGTGGGCGGTGACGACGGCGCGCTGTCGACGGACCTCAGGTCCCATCGTGTCAGCGGTATCGCTCAGCCAGACGCCTGCGATGAGCCGAGGGCGAACCGAACAGTGAACGGTTGAGCGTTGCGCGCTTGAGGTAGACGTGGATGCCGCTCTCCCAGGTGTAGCCCATGCCTCCGTGCAGCTGCATCGCCTTGCCGACGACGTCCACCGCGGCGGCGCACGCGTACGACTTGGCCATCGACGCCGCCACCGTGGCGTCCGGGTCGCCACCGGCCAGCGCTCGCACGGCGGCGGAGAGCAGCCGCCGGGCGACCGAGACCCGTACGAGCATGTCGGCGCACGCGTGCTTCACGGCCTGGAAAGAACCGATCGGGCGCCCGAACTGCTCGCGGACTCGGGCATGGGCGACGGTTGCGTCCAGCATGGCCTCGCTCAGGCCCACGCTGTCGCAGGCGACGGCGACGGCGGCCCGGTCGAGCAGCGTTCTGACGGCGTCCTCGGGATCGCCGCCGAACCGCCACACCGACGTCTCGGGCACCTCGACGCCGTCCGCTCGTACGAGAGCCAGGGCGCGGGTCGCGTCGAGTACGGGTTGCGCGGTGACGCCGAGCGCGGCGATGCGCGGTGCCACGTCGACGATCACGGGCGCACCGTCCAGGCCGCGCGCAGGCAGCAGGAGCCGGTCCGCCTCCGCCGCGTCGGGCACGAAGGCCGCCTTGCCGTACAGGCGCACCCCGCGCGCAGACCGTTCGATGCGGAAGGGAGTCCCGCCGTCGGCGTGGCCTTCCTCGCCGCCTGGGAACGCCACGGCCGGCAAGGCGCCGCCCGACGCGATCTGCCGGAGCGACTCGTCCCGGCCGGGGCCCGGTTCCAGCAGATTGAGCGTCCCGGCACCGAGAACGACAGCCCCCAGGTACGAGCTGCGCGTCGCAGCGCGGCCCATCTCCTCCAGAACGACGGCGACTTCGGCGAACGTGGCGTCCGCTCCGTCCAGTGCCGCGGGCACCTCCAGGCCGAGCCAGCCGGACCGGGCGAGCAGCCGTTCCTCGACGCCGGAGGTCACCGGGCCTGCCTTCCCGAGCAGGTCGCGCGCCACCGCGCGGAGTTCTTCGTGGAGATCGGAGAAATCGGAGAGATCCGAGATATCGGCGGACATCAGCTTCCCATCGGTTCTCGAGGCAGTCCGAGGCCGCGCTCACCGATGATGGTGCGCTGGATCTCGCTCGTACCGCCCGGGATGGTCCATTCCCACGAGCCGATGAAGTCCAGGACCCACGCGCCCGACTCCCATCCGCTCGAGACGGGCTTGTGGAGCTCGGTGTGGGCGGCGAGCCCGGCGATCTCGGCACCGAAGTCCGTCATCCGCTGCAGTAGTTCGCTGTAGTACAGCTTCGCGATCGAGGCGTCGGCCGGTCCCGCGGTGCCGGCGTCGTGGCGTTCCACGAGGTCCCGGCACAGCGCACGGAGGCCGGTGACCTCGGTCTCGAACGCCGCCAGCCGGTCCCGCACCGCGGAGTCGTCGATCGGACGTCCCCCGCCGGGCCTGGCCTGGGAACACGCGTCCACGAGCCACCGGAAACCGGCGTTGCCGAGCCGTTCCGCCAGCTCCAGCATCGTCATGCCGCGCTCGGCGCCCAGGGTCTCCTGCGCGACCCGCCATCCCGCGTTCTCCGGCCCGACGAGGTTCGTGGCCGGGACGACGACGTCGTTGAGGAAGATCTCGCAGAAGTGGGACGCCCCGGTCGCCTGGCGGATGGGACGCACGTCGACACCCGGCGTCCGCATGTCCAGCAGGAAGTAGGAGATGCCGTGCCGCTTCGGAGCATCCGGATCCGTGCGCGCCAGCAGCAGGCACCAGTCGGCGTGCACGGCGCCGCTCGCCCACAGCTTCTGCCCGTTGACGATGTAGGCGTCGCCCTCCTTGCGGGCGGTGGTCCTGAGACCGGCCAGATCGGAGCCGGCCTCGGGTTCGGAGAAACCCTGAACCCAGATCTCACCCTCGAGGATCGCCGGAAGGTGCCGCCTGCGATGCTCGTCGGTGCCGGCGGCGAGCAGCGTGGACGCGGCGTGGTGGATCGAGACGAAGGCCAGCACCAGCCGGGGCGCGTCGTGGGCGGCGAGCTCCTGGTAGAGCACGATCTGCTCGGCGACGGACATCCCGCCACCCCACTCCTTCGGCCAGTGCGGAACAGCGAAGCCGGCGCCACGGAGCTCCTGGAACCATGCCTTCTGGAAGCTGACGAACTCCTCGTCACCGACGTCCGTCTGCGCCTGCCGCCAGCCGGCGGGGATGTGCTCCCGGCACCATGCGCGCACGGAGGCCCGGAACTCGTCGAGGTCGTTGTCCGAGGACGTCATCGTCGGTGCACCCTCCGTGGCTCATCGCGTCAGCTGCTCCGGTTCGCCGCCGAACAGTCCGGTCAGGCCGCGTCGGCCGAGGCGGCGCGTCAGGTGGTCGCGTGTCGCGGACAGGCCCAGGGGCAGCCGCCGCAGGGGCTGGCTGTACCGGGAGAGCCAGGACAGGGGCATCTCGTCGCAGAATCCGATGGCGCCGTGCACCTGGTGCGCGACACGGAACACGGTCTCGGCCGCCTCGACGGCCGCCATGCGCAGCGCGAGCGCGTCGTCGAGCGCGTCGTCGCTGCGCGTCTGCACGCTCCACAGTGCGTACGTGGCCAGCACCTCGACGCCGCTGCGCTCGACCTCGGCGTCGGTCAGCTGGAACTGCACGCCCTGGAACGCCGCGAGCTGCCGGCCGAACTGTTCGCGTACGAGCACGTGGGTGCGCGCGAGATCGATCGCCCGGTCGAGCATCCCCAACAGCGTCCAGCACGGCAGAACCAGTCCGAGTGCCACGTCCTCGGCGCCGTCGCTGTCGACCGGCGTCAGGTCCAGTTCGGTGACGAATGCCGAGGTGCGCGGTGACACGCTCGCCGGCCGGGCGACGGCCCTGCAGCGGCGGCCGTCCAGCGTCACGGTCATCCAACGGCGGTCGACGCCGGCCACCGAGCCTGCGGGACCGGTGTCCGCGGCCACGATCAGGCCGTCGGCGTCGAGATCCGTGGGTCGTGAGAGGCGCTCCGCCACCGGATAGGGGACGGCCCAGTAGCCCGCGCTGCGGCACAGGGCGGCGGCCGCCTCCAACTCGTCGGCGCTGCCGCGGGGGTCGAGGTCCCATGCGCCGAGTTCGCCGAGGACCGGCACGACGAGGTTCTCGCGGCGGTCGGGCTCCAGCTCCGCCAGCTGAACGAGCTGGTCCCCTCCGGCCGCCTCGAGCGCGCGGAGCGCCAGCCGTCCGTACTCGCTCGCTTCCGGGCTCAGGCTGGTGTTCACGACGCCGCCAGCAGGGCTCGGGCCAGAAGGATGCGTTGCATCTCGATACTGCCCGAGGCGACGGTGGCAGCCTGCGAGTAGCGCCAATGGTCTTCCACCTCGAGGCGGAACCGGTGGCCTTGTTCACCGGTCAGCGACACCGACGCGACGATCTCCATCAGCACCTCGGCACTGTCCTGGTCGAGTCTGGTGACCGCGATCCGGTAGGCCGCGGCGTCCTTCGGGCTCACCTGGCCCTGGCTCTGCAGCGACACCACCCGGTAGGCCAGCAGCCGGGCCCGCCGGCAGTGCGTGAGCATCCGCGCCCACCGGCCTCGCAGCTCCGCCGGGAGGTCGTCCCACCGGTCGCCGAGCGCCGACGGGGCGTCCTGCAGCAGCCGCTCGCAGCGGGCGTAGCGGGCGATGCCGACGCGCTCGAACGCCAGCACCTCCTGGACCACCGTCCAGCCCTCGTCCACGGTGCCGAGGACGTCGGCCTCGGTCACCCGCAGGTCGTTGAAGAAAACTTCGTTGAGGTGGTGCGGCCCCATCATGCAGTGAATCGGCCGGACCTCGATGGCCGGGTCGGACATCGGCACGAGGAAGATCGTCAGGCCGTGCTGTTTCTTCTGCCCCTTCGACGTCCTGGCCAGCAGGAAGCACCACTGCGCCATCGTGGCGTACGACGTCCAGATCTTCTGGCCGGAGATGCGCCACCCTCCCCCACTCTCGGCTCCGCTCGAGCGGGAGGTACCCCCATCGTCGCGCCGTGCCGCGGTGCGCAACGACGCGAGATCGGACCCGGATTCGGGTTCGCTGAAGCCCTGGCACCAGATCACCTCACCTCGGGCGATCGGGGGAAGGTGCTTGTGCTGCTGCTCCGGGGTGCCGTGCCGCATGATCGTCGGACCCACCCAGTTGACGCCCATGTACTGCGCGCCTCGAGGCTCGTGATGCGCCCACATCTCCTCGCGCACCACGGTCTGCTCCCATACGGAGGCGTCGCCGCCGCCGAACTCCTTCGGCCAGGCCATGCACAGCAGGCCACGCTCGGCCAGCAGCCGGCAGAACCCCTGAGCGACCTCCAGGTCGGCCGGGTCGTCGGTGAACGCCCCCAGGAAGTCCGCGGGGACATGTTCCTTCACCAGCCGACGCAGCTCACCTCGGAGCGCCGTGGCGCCCTCCCCCATCGTGAAGTCCAATGACCCCATCCTTCGCCCCCTCGAGTCGTCTCTCAGCGCGCGGTCCAGCCGCCGTCGACGACGATCGTCTGCCCGGTCACATACCGTCCGGCGTCGCTGACGAGCCACAGGACCGCACCCACGAAGTCGCCGGTGTCTCCGTCCATGGGAAGCGGCGTGTTGCGCCGCAGCCAGGCGCTGGAGCGCTCGTCGTCGTACAGCCCGTCGGTGATCTCGCTGCGGAAGAATCCGGGGGCGAGTGTGTTGACCCGGATGGAGTGCCGGGCCCACTGCACGGCCAGTTCGGCCGTGAGTCCCGACAGGCCCAGTTTGCCTGCGGCGTAGGAAGCCTGGGGGATCCCCGGGACGCCGACCCGCCCGCTGATCGACGACACGTTCACGATCGATCCCCGGCCTGCGGCGACCATGTGCGGGAAGACGTCCTGGGCCAGCCGGAACGGCGCCACCAGGTTGAGGTCGAGCGTCTGGCGTATCGCCTCCAGAGGCTCCCGCTCGGCCGGTTCATAGCTGAAGATGTTGCCCGCCGCGTTGACCAGGATCTCGGGGGCGCCCAGTTCGTCGGCGACTCGGGGGACGATCTCCCCTACCTGCGCCATATCGAGCAGATCGCAGGTGATCGCCGCTCCCCCGATCTCCTCCGCCAGCTTCACCAGGCGGTCACGGCGGCGAGCCACCACGGCCACCCGCGCGCCAACGGAGGCGAGCGCCCGGGCGAGGGCCTCGCCCAGGCCTGACGATGCGCCCGTCACCACGGCCACCCGGCCTGTGAGGTCGAAGCGCCGCAGTGCCTCGGGTACATCCGGATCCATGGGGCTGCTGCCTCCTTCGGCTTGGGTTCGAACACCGGGTCGCCGGACCATCGAGATTGAGCGGCAAGGGCGTCGGTCCTAGACGACGACCGTCCGCACTCCCTCCGCCCGGGTCACCAGGTCGATGCCGTCGTTGATCTCGTCGAGCTTGATGCGCTTGGAGACCATCGATCCGAGGTCCAACTTGCCCGACTCGGCAAGGCGGATGAACCGGGGGAAGTCACGCAGGATCTGCGATCCGCCGACGGAGGACCCGGCCAGACGCTTGCCGGAGAACACGGCTTGCACAGCGGGCAGCGTCAGGGTCGCGCCCACCGGCGGCATGCCGACGAGTGTCACCGTGCCCTGGACGCGCGCCATGTCGAAGGCCTGCACCATGAGTTCGGGGCGCCCGACGACTTCGAAGCTGTAGTCGGCCCCACGCCCCTCGGTCAGCTCCCGAACCTGCTCGACCGGGTCGCCCGCGGCCGGGTCGACCGTGTGGGTGGCTCCCGCACGGGCGCTCGCCTCGCGTCGGCCCGCTATCGGATCGATGGCGATGATGACCGCGGCCCCGGCGATACGTGCCCCCTGGATCACCGACTGGCCGACTCCTCCGCAACCGATCACCGCCACGCTGGAACCCGGCCTGACGGCCGCGGTGTTGAGCGCGGCGCCGAGACCGGTCGTGACGCCGCATCCGAGGAGGGCGAGTTGCTCGTCGGCGAGGTCGGTCTCCACGGGGACCACCGACGCCTCGTGCACGACCATGGCTTCGGCGAAGGTCCCGCAGCCGCACACCGCGGCGGCCTGCCGGCCATCGCCGAGTGCGAACCGTGGTGCCGCTTTGACCGCCGGGTTGAGCTCGCAGTTGTTGGACATGCCGTTGATGCACCACCAGCATGTCCCGCACGCAGGCGCGACAGAAGCGAGCACGCGGTCCCCGACCCGGACCCGGCGCACCTCGGCGCCGACCTCCTCGACGATGCCGCAGCCCTCGTGGCCGGGCACGATGGGCAGTGGCAGCGCGGACAGTCCGTTGATCACGTTGAGGTCCGTGTGGCAGATGCCGCTCGCGGCGATGCGCACGAGTACGTCCCGTGGCCCGACGGCCGGGACTGGGAGGTCTTCCAGGACGAGTGACCGGCCGGCCTCGTAGGCGACGGCGACTTTCATCTGCGTATCCCTTTCAGATCCGGCCCGACCCGTGGAAGCAACGGTGGGCAGCCGTAAAGACCCGCGGTTCAGGCAGGCCGGTGCTCAGCTCGACAGCGCCGGTGCCTGGTCGAGCAGCCCCAGCAGCTTCGCGGTGTTCCCACGGAGCACCTTGCGGCTGACCGCGGCATCGCAGTCGGCGAGCCGGGGAATGTAGTCGCGCGGCTGTCGCAGGCCTTCGGGGTGCGGGTAGTCGGAGCCGAACAGGACGTGGTCGGCTCCCATGGCGTCGATGAGTTCGTTCACGTCGTCTTCGGGGAACGGGCAGACCCACAGGTGCTCCGCCAGGGCCTCGCTGGGGCGGGGCGGGAGCTTGCCGCCGAGCATGGGGCCGCGGCGGCCGAGCGCCGCCGCCTTGTCGACCGTCTTGAACAGTGGCTTCAGCCAGCTGGAGCCGTTCTCGATCGAGACGATGCGCACGCCCGGATGGCGCTCGAAGAGGTTGTGCAGGGTCAGAGCGATGAGCGTGTCGACGACCGGCCGCTCGGTGTTGCAGAGGGCCCACTGCAGCGGTGACTGCTGATGTGACGGGTTGTCAGGGTCCTCGGACCAGTGCGTACCGTAGAAGTGCTGGTAGCCGCTGTTCGACACATGGAACACGACCGGGATTCCGGCCTCGGCCACGGTCGCCCAGAACGGGTCGAACACCGGGTCGGCCGGGGACCGGCCCGCCACCGGCCCCGGGCAGAGATGCACCATACGGGTCCCTGCGTCGATGACCCGGTGCAACTCGACCATGGCCTGGTCGATGTCGAGCAGCGACAGCATGGGCACACCGAAGAGCCGACTGTCGGCTCCGTACCCCCAGTCCTCCTCCAGCCAGCGGTTGAAGGCCCGCAGGCTCGCGTAGGTCAGCTCGACGTCATCCCTCATGTCGTACTCGACCGCGACGCCCAGGGTCGGGAGCATAAGCGTCGCCTCGAGGCCCTGCTCGTCCATCAACGCGAGGCGAGCGGTCCGCTCGGTGAACTCCGGGTAGTCCTTGGCGTTGATCACCTCGCGGTGCGTGAACCCGTCGGCGACCTCGCCTGCGAACAAGCCCTCAAGGGCCCCGGGGGCCGAGGCGTAGTCGCCCGGCATCACGCTCATGAACGTACGGCGGCCCCGGAGGAAGACGCGGCCGAGTCCGTCGGTCCCGCGCTCGACGCGCACGGTCTCGTCTTTGAATCTCGCCTCGATGTGACGGGAGAAGCAGTCATCGGGCTCGTAGTAGTGCCCATCGGCGTCGATCAGACGGTACTCCATCGCCGCATACCTCCGGACGGGTCAACCAGCAGGAAGGCGAGAACGTTAGTGAGTGAACGCCCACTATCTCATCGGCGTCGTCCACCAGTCAAGGCGGTCTCTCACGGCACACCGCATGCCCGATGGGCGTGACAGAGGTGCCGTACAGAGCGGTGGCTGCGCGCGAACGCGACGCCGGACGGGAGACGGCGTGAGAGCGGCCCCGGGCCGGCCTACCCCAGGTCCAAGGTGGCCAGCAGCGCATGCGTGTCCTGCTGGAACACCCTGATCTCGGCGATGAGCCCGTCGGCGAAGGAGAACAGCTCGACGACGTCGACCGTCGCCGAGCGGCCGGACGTCTTCGCCGTCCACGTCTGCGTGGTCACCTGCACGACCGAGTCGCCGCAGCCGGATATACGTGGATCGCTGATCGTGCGGTCCCAGTGCCGCGCGAAGGTCACGCCCATCGCGACCATGCCGTCGCGGCCGTGGTGCCACCCGCCGTGGGGCAGCGACGCCGGTTGCTGGATACGGAACGCAGGATGGAGCAGCTCGAAAGCGCCGTCGGCGTCGCCGGCACTGAACCGGCGCGCCATCTCGTTCACCAATTCCAGGTTCTCTTTGCCGTCGGTCTCACTCATGCCTGTTGCGCCTCCTCGCGGTCGACCGGGCAATCCGTGCTCTGATCAGCGTGACCGCCCGGTCAGGGTCGATGCGTCATCCGACTGCCGGACGGCCTTCACGGCCAGGAGCTCGCCGATCTCCTCACGGCCGAACCCCAGCCCGGACAGGACTTCCTCGGTGTGCTCCCCGATGCCCGGCAGCATCAGCCGTGGCCCCCCGCCGGCCTCGGGCCCGCACCGCACAAGCGGGCCGATCTGCTCGAAGTGGCCCCAGTCGGCCGTCTCGTACGACGCCACTCGACCGAGTTGGCGGTTCACCGGATCGTCGAGAACGGCGCGCCGGAAGGCATCCCGGTCGAGCGGCTCGATGAGCTCGGCGAGGAGTTCCAGACGTCGCAGCCGGTCGACCCACTCGACCGCGGGCGCAGTCGCGAACACGTCTTCGAGGATCATCTCCGCCTGGCGCGCGACGGAGTCGGTGGCGCCGCCGCGCAACGGGGCATACGTCGAAGGGAGCGACCTGGTCTCGGAGAGGGACGCCAGCCGCAGCCACGCCTCGCCGTCCGGTACGACGAGCGCGAACCAGTTGCCGTCGCCGCCCTCGTAGATGCGGTACCCGGGCCCGTATCCCGTCTGCCGTGCGTCGAGCTCGGGACCGCGCACGAGTTCGCCGTCGCGCTGGAACACGCCGCTGTGCATCAGCATCCCGGCGCCCAGGAGACTCGTCGTCACACGCTGTCCCCGACGGCCCGCGGCGCGGGCGTACAGGCCGGCCAGGATGCCGATGGCGGCGACCCACCCTCCGGACATGTCGATGGGTATCCACGTCGCCGCCAACGGGTCGTTGCCGGCGCCGCCGATGGCCCGTTCGAGCCCGGTCACCGCCTGCATGAGCGCGTCGTTCCCCGGCAGGGCGGCCCGGCGGCCGGTGGTGCCGAAGGCGCTGGCGTGGCAGTACACCGCGTCCGGGTTCAGGCGGGCGACCGTCTCCTCGTCGATGCCGAGCCGTTCCGCCACTCCGACGCGGAAGTTGTGCAGGACGACGTCGGCCCACGTCAGCAGCCGCTCGACGACGGGACGCGCTGCCGGTGCGCCGATGTCCAGTGCCAGGCTGCGCTTGCCTCGCTGGCACGCTGCGACGGCATACGCCGCGGCGCGCATCGCCTCGCCGTCGGGCGGCTCGACCTTGACGACGTCCGCGCCTAGGTCGGCGAGTACCTCGGCGGCGAGCGGTCCGGCCACGAACGCCGAGAAGTCCACGACGCGAAGACCGGCGAGGAGGCCCGACGTCGCCGAGCCCGGCACGGCACGGGTCACCCCCCGCGCGTCGTCCGGCGGCGCCGGCCGGCTCTCGGCCCGCGGCGCGGCGCCGAGCGGGGACACCGAGATCGGCGAGCCGAGCACGACGTCGTGGTGGCCCGCGTCCGACCGCGGTAGCGCCAGCCCGGTCTCGGCGAGATGGGGGTCGGCCAGCGCCTCGCCGGGGCCGAACACGGGCTCGCACGCGACGCCCGCATCCCTCAGGCGCCGGATCCAGACGTCGCGCGGCCGGGTCGCGAAGAACGAGACCCATCGCGCGGCACGCTCGCCGAGCTTTCCGGTCATCTGGTCGGTGTAGTAGCCGTCGGCGCTCGGCTCGTCGCCGAGGACCTCGATGAGCGAGCGGTACATCCCCTTGCCGCCGAACCACACCTGGATCAGCTCCTCGTCCGCGCAGCGGTACAGGAAGTTCGGGAACGTCGACCCCTTCTCCCAGTAGCCCTCGATCTCGGGTGCGGCGCGCTCCGACCGGCCGATCATGCAGCCGAGCGTGGCGAGCATCCCGTCGTAGAGGGAGGTCTCCGCCCAGCCTCCGGCTCCCGTCTGCGCCCGGCGGCGCAGCAGCGCGAGCACCGAAACGGTGAGCAGGGAAGCCGTGCCGATGGCGGACGCCCGGACGTCGACGAAGACCGGGCCGGGCCGGTGGCCGTCGAGCTGGGTGCAGAGCCCGGCGTACGCCTCCACCAGCAGGCCGAAGTCCTCGACGGTCCCCTTGGACGTCCGGCTGGGGCGGCACCGGGCGTAGACGAGTGACGGGTTGGCCGTCTGCAGATCCTGGTAGCCCAGGCCTCGCCCTTCGACGAGGGTCTCCGGCCCGTACACCAACGCGACATCCGCGTCCCGGAGCAACGTGAACGCCTCGTCCGGGTCGTCGGTGGCCACGATGCGCTTGTCGCGGTGCCATGCCCGGCCCCACGGCAGGTCCTCGTCGATGGGCATCGCGGCCGTGCCCACCACCCGGACGACGTCGGCGCCGAGGTCGGCGAGGAGCATGCCCGGTACGCCTCCGGCCAGTCCCAGACCCAGGTCGCTGGTGCCGGCCGCGAGTTCGACAACCGTGAGGCCCGAGCAGGGCAGTCCGGCGACGGGAGTGCTCATTGGAGGATGATCCCTTCTGCAGCCCTTTCGGCGGGTTGGTGAACCTCCGGTCAGAAGCCCTGGGGCATCACACGGGAGTCGGTACGGACAGGCGCGGCAACACTTCCTCGGCAGCGAGCGTGACCACCTCGAGCGTGTCGTCCGGTGCGGCCGGCGAGATGACGAAATTCCGGACGCCCGCGTCGACGTACTCCTGGAGGCGTGCCGCGACCTCCTCCGGCGTACCGGCCGGGGCGATGCGGTCGAGCATGGCGCTCGGCTTGTCGCCGTAGGCGCCGCCGATGAACGTCGCGACATCGTCGCGGGCGCGGCGGCCGTCGCGGCGGATCGAGCAGTACAGGTACATCATCCACTCGAAGCCCGTCATATCGCGCCCGATGGCCCGCGCCTCCTCCTCGATGGCGCGCACAGAACGGGCGTATGCGTCAGGCGACATGAGGTACGGCATCCACCCGTCACCGAGACGAGCCGCGCGGCGCATGGCCGGCCGCTTGCGACCCGACACGATCAGCGGCGGGCCTCCCGGCCGCATCGCCGGCGCGGCGGCCCCCGGCGGCCGAACCGGCCGGAGCTCGAGATCGTCGAAGTGGAAGAACGTGCCGTGGTGGCTGACCGGCCGCCCTCCCCTCCACAGCGACCGGAGAACGTCCATCGACTCGTCGGTGCGCGGACCGCGCTCCCCGACCGGCACGCCGACGGCGTCGAACTCGTGGCGGAACTCACCGCCGACCCCCACACCGACCGAGACCCTGCCGCCGGAGCGGGAATCGAGGTCGGCGAGCTGCTTGGCCACGATCACCGGGTGGTACAACGGCAGCAGGAGGATGGCGGTGCCCACCCGCACCCGCTCGGTCCACGCGGCCATCAGGGCGAGACGGGTGATCGCCTCCCCGGTCGCGCTGGGCGGCAGGAGGTGGCCGCCCTGCCAGACCGATTCGATCGGGAGACGTTCCACGGCGGCCAGCCAGTCCCGATCCGGCTCCGGTATCGCTGCCGCCCCCAAGATGATGCGATCGCCTGGCAACCCGGCTCCTTCGACGAGTAGCGCGGTCCGGCGCCGGACGACGCCGCTCGCACGAAGATAGCAAAGGCTCACTTTCTACGATAGGCACAGCAGGCAGGGACCGTAGAGGGCGTTCACTCATTAAGCTTGGTTCGCAGACCCTGAACCGAGCGCGGGAGGCAGCATGGAAGAACGGCTGATGTACCGGCGGGAGTTCTTCATCGGGGGCGAGTGGGTGGCCCCCGCCGGCAGTGACCGACTCCGCGTCGTCTCACCGTCGACGGAGGAGGTCGTCGGCGAGGTCCCGGTGGCCGCGACGGCGGACATGGACCGTGCGGTCGACGCGGCACGCTCGGCGTTCGACGAGGGCCCGTGGTCCCGTATGACGCCGGACGAGCGGGCCGCCGTACTCGCGCGCGCCGCGAGCATCCTGCGCAAGCGCGAGGCCGACATCGCAGGCGTCACCGTGGACGAGATGGGCTGCGCCATCAGCCAGGCGCCCAAGGCGCAGACCGGAATGGTCGCCTCACTGTTCGACTACTACGCGGAACTCATACGCACCTACGAGTTCGAACGCGAGGTGGCCGCCGGCGATCACACGGGACTGGTGACGAACGAACCGGTCGGGGTGATCGCGGCCATCGTCCCCTGGAACGCGCCGGTCACCTTGGCCAGCTGGAAGTCCGCGCCGTCGCTGGCGGCAGGGTGCACGGTGGTCGTCAAGCCACCGCCCGAGGCGCCCCTGAGCAACTTCATCCTCGCCGAGGCGCTGGAGGAGGCGGGCGTACCGCACGGTGTGATCAACGTCGTCCCGGGTGACCGCGAGGTCGGCGAGCACCTGGTGACGCACCCCGGCATCGACAAGGTCGCGTTCACCGGATCGACGGCCGCCGGCAAGCGGATCATGACCCTCTGCGGCGACCAGGTGAAACGGGTCTCTCTCGAGCTCGGCGGAAAGTCGGCGGCGATCATCCTCGACGACGCCGACCTGGCCACTGTCGTCCCGGCACTCGTGAACGGGGGGATGCACCTCTCCGGACAGGTCTGCGGCGCACACACCCGGATCCTGGTGCCCCGGTCACGGTACGCAGAGACGGTCGAAGCCGCCGCGGCCGCGGCGTCGGCGGTACCGGTCGGTGACCCCCACGACCCGTCGACCCTGGTCGGACCGCTCGTGGCGGAACGCCAACGGGACCGGGTCGAGGGCTACATCGCCCTGGCCGTCGACGCCGGCGCACGAGTGGCGGCCGGCGGCACCCGCCCCGCCCACCTCCCTAGGGGCTGGTACGTCGCACCGACGATCCTCGCCGACGTGGACAACTCCATGCGGGTGGCCCGCGAAGAGATCTTCGGGCCGGTTCTGTGCCTCATCCCCTACGACGACGAGGACGAAGCCGTGCGCATCGCCAACGACTCGCCGTACGGGCTCGCGGGCGGGGTGTGGACCGGCGATCCGGCACGAGGACTCCGGGTCGCCCGGCGGATGCGCACCGGCACCGTTGCGATCAACGGCAGCTACCCCCCGTTCCCGCTCGTGCCGTTCGGCGGGTTCAAAGAGTCCGGCCTGGGTCGCGAACTCGGCCCCGAGGGACTCCAGAACTTCCTCGAGCCCCGCAGCATCGGGCTTCCGGCATCTCTTCGCTCCACAACACCACGCCCCTGAGCGTGGTGAGTTGACGGACACGCGCCGAACCACTGACTGGTTGAGCGCCGGCACGAGCCGGACGACGCACTCGTCTAGAAAGTAATCACTCACCCTGTTACGGTGCGCTCACCGCACGGTGTCCGCACGCCCGACCTTGTGGGGGAAGCGATGGAGGAGACCACTTCGAAAGCCGGCCCACTGCCCGACGACTGGTGCTCGGATCACTTCGATCATCTGTCTCCCGAACTGGCCGCGACGATGCCGGACACGATGGCGCGCATGCGCGAGCTGTGCCCCGTGGCCCACAGCGAGGAGCACGGCGGCTTCTGGGTGGTGACGCGCTACGAAGACGCCCTCAACGTCGCCCAGCACTGGGAAGCGTTCAGTTCCGCGCACGGCCTGAGCGTCAATCCGTCGCCGACGGTCGTGCGCAACCTTCCGGTCGAGGCGGATCCACCGGAGCACCGCATCTACAAACGCCTCATCAATCCTTTCTTCACCCCGGCCGCCATCGCCCCGCGGGAGCAGTCGACTCGCGACCTCGTGACGCGCCTCATCGACGGTTTCATCGAGGACGGCTCCTGCGAGTTCATGGACGCTTTCGCGCGGCCGTTCCCCAGCCTGGCCTTCTTCGACCTCGCGCTCAACGCCCCCGCCGATGACCTCGAGCGGGTCGCGTACCTCGCATCGAAGTCGTCGACTCCCGACGATCCTGAAGCGCGCGAGTGCTGGCTGGGCCTCTACCACTGGATCAAGGAATTCCTCCGGCAGCGGCGCGAACAGCCGCCTTGCGGCGACGTCGTCGACGCCGTGCTGAACGCTCAGGTGGATGGGCGCCCCATCAGCGACGACGAGGCCATCGGCACGGTGCAGTTGCTCATCCTGGGAGGGCTCGAGACCACGGCCGGTGCGCTGGGACTGATGTTCAACAGGTTCTGCAACGAGCCGGAGATCCCTGCCCTGCTGCGCCAGAAGCCGGAGTTGATAGCGAGCGCCGTCCAGGAGTTGCTGCGGCTGGACCCTCCGTTCGTCTCCGTCGGCCGCACGGCAGTGCGTGACACCGAGATCGGCGGCTGCCCGGTCAAGAGGGGCGAGAAGGTTCTGATCCACTGGGCCTCGGCCAACCGGGACGACACGGAGTTCTCCGACCCCGACGCCTTCGAGCTCGGCCGTGAGCAGAACCGGCATCTCAGCTTCGGCGCGGGCCCGCACCGCTGCGCCGGCTCGCACCTCGCCCGCCTCAACCTCCGGATAGCCCTGGAGGAGCTGCTCCGGCGTCTGGAGGACATCAAGCTGCAGGAGGGCACGGAGATGACGTACCACCGCGGCCTGACCCGTTCGCCCGTCAGCTTGCCGATCACGTTCACGCCCGGTCCGCGTCTCGGTTCGACGACCTCATAGCGGCTGCGAAGGCTCCGCCGGTGAGTACGGGAACCGCCGAGCAGGCGTCCAGCTCGGTCGCGACGGCACCGTCGTCGGCCTGCTGGGCTACCGGCAGCTGCCTCCCTCTCGGCGGCGGCAGACACGCTTCACCAGCGCTGCGGCTCGGTGCCGACGATCGCTTCCGACGGCCTGCCGTCCACGCCGACCGGCACGTCACCCGTCAGCATCACCCGGTGCATCACCCGCGGATGATCGAGGTGGGCGGTGTCGCCGGGGGCCAGATGGATGGTGGACCGGTTGTCCCAGAAGGCCACACTGCCCGGCTCCCACCGGAAGCGGACCGTGTACTCCGGCCGGGTCGCCTGCTCCAGCAGCATCTCCAGCAGAAGCCGGCTCTCCGCACGCGAGACGTCCTGGATCTGCTCGACGTAGTAGCCGTTGACGAACAGCACCCGCTCACCCGTCTCCGGGTGCACCCGCACCAGCGGATGCACCGACGCGACCTGATGGTCGAGCAGATGACGCACGTACGCGTCGTCACCCGGCCGCGCCTGATAGCCGACGCCGAGCCTGTGTTCGGCCCGCAGCCCGTCCACGAACTCGCGTACCGGCACGGACAGCCCCGCGTACGCCGCCGCCAGATTGGACCAGGTCGTGTCACCGCCGTACGGGGGAACGGTCTCGGCACGCAGGATCGTGGCGGCCGGCGGGTCGATACGGGCTCCGTGATCGCAGTGCCAGCCCCGGAGCGGAGTGTGGCGGCGCCGCTGCAGCCACTCGGTGTGCTCCATGCCGTAACGCCCGCCCAGCTCGAGCCGGTCGGCCGTCGTCTCGACCTCGGGAACGTCCGGCGGCGACGCACTGCCGCGCCGCCTGAGGACGACGGGTTCACCGAACCGGCGTGCGAAGGCCACATGCCCGGTGTGGTCCAGACGCTGTCCGCGGAAGAAAACGACCTTCCAGCGCAGCACCGCCGCCCGGATCGCCGCGACCACCGCCTCGTCCAGACGATCCGCCAGATCGACTCCGGTGATCTCCGCTCCGATATGACCCGCGACCGGCTTCACCTCGACCCTGGCCACCCGCGCCGTCTCCCCCGTGGCGGCCGGTGACGCCCCGCTCGCCGTACCCCGGTCCGTCGTCATGCGCGCTCCGATCTCCTCGCGTGCCGCCTGCTTCTGGGAGAGCGTGACAGTCTTGGTCGAACACTGCGACAGGGCCTCGCCTCTTGCGTGCCGCGTGTCGCACCGCCGGCAGGCGTCGCCCGAACCACAGGCCGGCGAGGCGGGTTGTGGTGTCCGGGGCCATGTCGGCGGCCCGGTGCGACTTCTACAGTCCCGCGGCATGACCCCCACCAGAGCCGCAACATCCCGATCCCGTGGAGGACTGGTGGCCGTGCTGGCCGCCCTCCTCTGCGTCCTGTTCCTCCCTGCGCCGCAGGCCTCCGCCGCGTCCGTCGAGGAGGTCACCGGTTTCGGCACCGACCCGGGTGCGCTGAAGATGTTCCGCTACGTCCCCGACGGGCTGCCCGCCGGCCGGCCCGTCGTCGTGGCCCTGCACGGCTGCACCCAGAACGCCGCCGGATACAGCACCGGAAGCGGCTGGACCGAACTCGCCGACCGCTGGGGCTTCTCCATCGTCCTGCCGCAGCAGCAGACCGCCAACAACGCGTCGTCCTGCTTCAACTGGTTCCAGACCAGCGACATCCAGCGCGGTCAGGGCGAAGCCGCCTCGATCGCGCAGATGGTCGACCGGCAGCTCACCGACGTCTCGGGCGACGCCTCCCGCGTCTACGTCACCGGCCTCTCCGCGGGCGGAGGGATGACGGCCGTGATGATGGCGACGTACCCGGAGAAGTTCACCGCGGGCGGCGTCGTCGCCGGACTGCCGTACGGATGCGCGCAGGCCGCCGCATCCCCGTACGTGTGCATGTACGTCGGCGCGACCCAGACCGCCCAGCAGTGGGGCGACCGGGTACGGGCCGCCCGGACCGGGTACACCGGCCCCTGGCCCACGCTGACGGTCTTCCAGGGGACGTCCGACTACACGGTGAAGCCCGTCAACATGACGGATCTGATGAAGCAGTGGACCGATGTGCAGGGTGCGGACCAGACCGCGGACCTCAGCGACACCGTGGCGGGCTACCCGCACCAGGTCTTCCGGGACCCGGCCGGGAAGGCTGTCGTGGAGACGTACAGCATCACCGGCATGGGCCACGGGCAGCCCGTCGATCCGGGCAGCGGTACCGAGCAGTGCGGCACCGCAGGCGCGTACATCCTCGACGTCAACATGTGCGCGGCCTATCGGCTGGGCCACGCGTGGAACCTCGGCTGAGGCAGGCCGCCAGGCGCGCACCCGGCCGTCCGGACGCGCGCGACGAGGCTCGGACGATGGGTGACGGCCGGGCTCAGCCGGCGAGCAGAGCACGCAGCCACTGATCTTCTCGCTGCTCGGTGTATTCGGCGTCGCCCCGCCAGGCGTCGCCGTGGCCTTCCGCCCAGTGGGTCGCCCAGGGCTGGTTGCCCTGGGCGGCCTGGTCGCGCAGGAAGTCGTACATGGCGCGCGTACGGCGGCCCAGCAGGGGCACGAGGGCACGCCGTTCGGCCTCGTCGAGCCCGTAGGCGTCGGCGAAGGTCCGCAGGCGTTCGCCGGCGTCGGTGCGCTGCCAGTGGGGATGCGCGGACAGCGGGATGAACCCGTGCATGGCATAGGCGACATCCCACAGGCGCGAACCAGGCGCCGCGGTGTCCCAGTCGATGAAAGCCCATTCGTCGTCGCCGCCGGCCACGAGATTCCACGGAGCCATGTCCTGATGGGCGATGATGTCGGCTCCCTCTGCAGGGACGAGCACCCGCCACTGGGCGTCGGGCGGTGGCGTGAAGCCGTTCACGGCGTCGTGGAAGTCCCTGATGAGACGTGCGACGCGAGCCAGCCGGGGTGCGGGCTCCAGCAGCGCGAACCGGTCGGGCCAGACCACGTCGCCCGGCATGAAGGTCAGCACCTCCCGACCCTTTTCGTCGATGCCGAGGGGGCGAGGGGCCCCTCGGAAGCCCGCCTCGTGGAGATGGGTGAGCAGTGCGTGCACTGCCGGCGTCCATGGTCCCGCCGGGCGGCGGACGGTATCGCCGACGCGGACGACACCGTCGCTGACGTTTCCTCCGGACAACGGCTGCTCTTCAACGTGCTGCATGGAGCCAGGATGGCAGCCCGAGCTTCTGGCGATCATCCCAATTACCCCGAGACCGAAGCCTGTTGCCGTCCTCTACAGTCATCGGGGTGACTGAACCCTCCTACCTCGCCGCGGTCCGGGAATCCTACGACACCGTCGCTGCCGACTACACCAGACTGGTCAAGAGGCCGGCCGAGCTGGATCCGTTGTCACGCGCGATGCTGACCGCGTTCGCCGAGGTCGTACGGGCGGCCGACCGTGGACCGGTCGCCGACGTGGGGTGCGGCCCCGGCCTGGTGACGGCGCACCTGGCCGAACTGGGGTTGTCCGTGTCCGGTATCGACCTCTCGCCGAAGATGATCGAGCTGGCCCGGCAGGCCCATCCGGGCCTGAGCTTCGAGGTGGGGTCGATCACCGCGCTGGAGATCGCGGACGACACACTGGGCGGCATCCTGGCCTACTACTCCGTCCACCACACGCCGCCGGAGTTGTTGCCGCTCGTGTTCGCCGAGTTCCACCGGACGCTCGCGCCCGGCGGCTGCCTGATGCTGGTCGGCCATGCGGGAGACCATGAACATGTGCGACCGACACAGGCGTACGGCGGCCATCCCGTGTCGTACGAGTCCTACCTGCTGCCGCCGGACCGGATCGCCGAATTGCTGTGCCGGGCCGGGCTCGCCGTCACCTCACAACTGGTCCAAGCGCCCGCCGAAGGCATGAAGAGAACGATCGCCACTTTTCTGGCCTGCAAGCCCGACCGGCCTTGAGCGGCGCGGGAACTCACCCGCCATCGCCCGGCGGCTCGGCAAGCTGCCGTAGCTCCATCCGGAGGAACGTGCCGTCACCGGTCGGCCGCGCATCCGGTCCCCTGGCACGTCACCCGTAGCGTGGGCGCCGTCCCGGCCGGGGTCGCCGGGTCGGCGGGGCTTCCGGAGTCGCACATCATCGAGCGCCTGCAGCCTTGTTGTGCGTGCGTACGAATGCAGGCTCGGGGTTGTTGTTACAAGTCCGCATCCAGCACGGGGAGGTGTGGGCAGGGCGGCTGGATGTGTGCATGCCGGAGCCGGTGAGGGCTTGCTGTCGTTCCCGCACGGGTCGTTGTAGTGGTCAGTGGTTGTCAGGGCCACGCGGCGGTGACTGTGTGCCCCACGAAACAGACGGTTACGGAAATGTCCGCTTTTGGAAACATGAAACGTCATGGCGGTGTTCAGCGGGGGCGTGGCTCCACAGTGATGGTCCTCGGCCCACCGGGTCGAGAGCCGAACCGCACGGCCGACTCGGGGACGGGTCGCCCTGCATGACTTGAGGGAGCATCACTTGTCTGCTTCTGCCATCGCCCGCCGGTTCACGGCCGCCGCGCTCGCCGCCGGCTGCCTGCTCGGCGCCGCCACGGTCTCGGCCGCCGCCGACGACGCCCCGGGCCGTCACCACCGCGCCCCGAACTCGTCCGACGACTACCCCGGCCGTGACCACCGCGACCCGTTCCCCTCCGACGGCCGTGACCACCGGGACCCGTTCCCCGGCCGTGACCACCGCGATCCGTTCCCCTCGAACGGCCGTGACCACCGGGACCCGTTCCCCTCTCATGGACGCCCCGGCCGCACGCCGTACTCCGCGGTCGAGATCAGAGATGTCCAGGCCGACAGCCCGGGCTTCGACGACGGCTCCAACTGGTCGCTGAACGGCGAGTGGATCGAGATCGCCAACACCTCTCGCCGGAGCGTCGACCTGTACGGCTGGACGCTGCGCAACGAGGACGGTTTCCGCTACCGCTTCGGGTACCTGCGCCTTGCGGCCGGATCCACTGTCCGCGTCCACACCGGCATCGGCCGTGACACCCGCTCCGACGTCTACCTGGACAGCCGCCGCTACGTGTGGGACAACCGCTCCGACACCGCGGCCCTGTACGACGACGCAGGGCGTCTCGTGGACATCGTGTCGTGGGGCCGCCGCCGCTGATCCGCGGCGGAGGCACCAAGAAGTCCGGATGAGGCTCGCATCCGAGGGGAAACTCTGGGCGCATTCGGGCTGTGCGTGACGTCGGCCTCCAGGACCCGCCGGGGTCCTGGAGGCCGTACGCATGCCGGATGTCCGCCTGCCCGGATGAAGGAGGCGGCTCAGGCGACCTCTACATCGTCTCCATCTTGATGTACCGCCAGGCCTCCGGTGCCTCCGCGACGACGAGCGCCACCAGGGCAGCGGCCGCGACTCCCGCAGCGATACGCACCACAGTCGCCGGAATGAAAATGCCGTTCCTCATCTCGGACCTACCTCGCCTCTCGCACGTCGGCGGCACAGCCGGGGCGCCGTGGACGCGACGCGGCCCGGTTGCCCGCCAGGACCTGTGGGAACGCTCGATGCCCGTCCTGATTGCAGGCTGACACGGGCGACGAGCGGCTGCAAACAGGACGTTCCCCATCCGGGACCCGTCAGGGCCACGATCATGGTGTGCCGCCGGCCCGTTCCTTGCGTACGAAACCCGCCCTCAGGGCGTGGTAGGGCGCGTCGGGACTGAAGAACGTCTGCCACATCCGTGCCAGTTCTTCTTCACGGTAGGCGAGAAGGGGCTTCACGGACTCGTCGCGGCCCCGTGTCGCTTTCTTCTCCCCCACGCGCGCGTGCAGGCGCGCCGAGGAGGCGAGCCGCGCGGCCGTCCGGGCGACCTCGTCGCCGAAGTCCTCCGGCCCGCAGTGGAGCACGTGGTCGACGAGTCCGATCCGCTGAGCACTGGCCGCGCTCACCGGCTGTGCCTCTCCGGTCAGCCGCTCCGCCTCCGCTGCGCCGACCCGGCGGGGCAGGGTGTAGGTCCAGTACTCGGATCCGTACAGTCCCATGAGCCGGTAGTGCGGATTGAGGACGGTGCCCGCCCTGCACCACACCTCGTCCGCCGCGAGCGCCAGCATCAGCCCGCCGGCCGCGGCGTTGCCGCCGATGGCGGAGACGACCAGCCGGTCGGTGGTCGTCAGAACGGCCTCCACCAGGTCGTCCATGGCGTGGATGTTCGCCCACGACTCCGCCGCTGGATCGGCGGCGGCCTCGATCACGCCGAGGTGGATGCCGTTGGAGAAGAAGTCCCTGGTGCCGCCGAGTACGAGCACGTCCGTCGGACGGGAGCAGGCGAAGCGGTACGCCGCAAGCAGCCGCCGGCACTGGTCGGTGCTCATCGCGCCGCCGGGGAAGGTGAAGCGCAGGAACCCGACTGTGCCCGCCTCGTCGTAGCGGATCTGCGCCCAGGTGCGGTGCCGGGCGGGCGGCCAGAGAGGGCACGGCACCTCGGGGACGTGGGCCAGCCGTTCGCCCAGCGCGTGGACGGCCGGGAGTTTGAACGTCTTCGGGCCTCCTGGCCTCCGCTTCGGGCGTACCTGCGGGATCCACACCGCGCCGTCGGCGGTGGCGCGGCAGATCGCGCCGTCACGGGTGGCGAGGACGTCCCCGGGCCGGCCGCCGAGCCGGTCCTCGGGGTGTCCGCCGTGCAGATACCATTCGCCGTCGAGGAACGTGTCCAGGACTCCCGGCTGTGAATCGGCCGCGCGCAGCTTGCGCAGCACCGTTTCGGACGAGTCCGACGGCCAGTCGATGCGCCGAAGGTCCTGGCGCAGGTACGGACGTGCGCCGTGCTCAAGATGCTCGAGGCCGGCGTCCGCGCGCTGCGTCCATGGAGTGAAGGTGCGCGAGGCGAAGCGGTCTACGGCGAGAAGGACCGCTTCGACGGCGGCGTCGGCGGCCTCGCCGCGGTACAGGTCGCTCTTGCCGACCCCCGGAACCGCGAAGGGCACCGAGGCCCAGACCGGGCCCGCGTCCATCTCCGCCTCGGCCTGCAGCACCGTCACGCCCCATCCCTGCCGGCCTTCCTGCAGCGCCCAGTCCAGCGACGAGGGCCCTCGGTCACCGGGCGGCCCCGGGTGCACGATCAGGCATGTGTGACCGGACCACACGTCTTCGGGAATGGCGGTGGTCAGCATGGGGGCGATGACCAGTTCCGGTTGATGTCGTCGCACGGCCTCCCGCACGGAGGCGTCGTCGCGCACCGGCTCCACCGCGACCCGGTGTCTGCGGTCACTCAGTTCGGCGAAGACCCGCTGCGTCAGACTGTTGAACGCGCTCGCGATGAGCAGGATGTGCATCACGCCTCCTGAGCCGGTGCCTGTTGGACGTTCGCCGACGCCGCCACCGCGTCGGCGCGTGCCTCTTCATGCCGTGCCGCTGTTCGCCGAACGGTCTGTGATGCTCTACGCAGGGCGCAGTACGCAGACCGTGGCGCGCCGGTGTCTCCGGGTGCTTGCGCCGCCCGAGGGAAATCGGGTCCCTCGCGTGGTCACGTCCCGTGGGCGCGGGCGGCGGATGCCTAGCGTGGCGAGCCATGCATGAACTGTCGCTGGCGGCTGCCGTCGTCGAGGCCGCCGAGGCCGTCGCCCTGGAGCACGGGGCCGCCTCGGTGGAGTCGGTGCGGTTGCGTGTCGGCGAACTGGCGGGCGTGGTGCCCGACGCGCTGCGTTTCTCGTTCGAGCTCGTCGCGGAGGGCACCGTACTGTCCGGGGCCGAACTGCTGATCGACGAGGTGCGCGCGGTCGCTCGCTGCGGCGGCTGTAAGTCGGAGTTCACCGTGGGTTCGCCTCCCCGGATGCAGTGCCCTACGTGTGCGCGAGCCGCGGTGGAACTGCTCACGGGACACGAGCTGGAACTGGCCGTCGTACAGCTCCCGCAGTCCCGTGCGTGTACGGCCTTCAGGGAAGCGTGACAGGAAAGCGAGCCCGAGATGTGCCGAATCATCGATGTGCGGCAGGCCGTTCTGGCGAAGAACGACGGTCTGGCGGCGGATCTGCGCGCCGACCTGGCCGCCCGCGGAGTCTCCGCCGTCAATCTGCTCTCCAGCCCGGGCAGCGGCAAGACAGCCCTCCTCGGCCTCGTGCTGCGCCGGGCCGTCGAGCACGGCGTCCCTGTCGCCGCGATCACCGCCGACCTCGCGACCGAGAACGACGCGCGGCGGCTTGCCACGTCGGGGGCCCCGGTGAAACAGGTGCTCACGGGCGGGCTGTGCCACCTGGAGGCGGACCAGGTGCGCGGCCACCTGGACGGCTGGCTGCCGGACGGCACCCGGGTGCTGTTCGTGGAGAACGTCGGCAATCTGGTCTGCCCGGCCTCCTACGATCTCGGCGAAACGCTCCGGGTCGTGCTGATGTCGGTGACGGAGGGCGAGGACAAGCCGCTCAAGTACCCCACGGCTTTCGGCCTGGCCAACCTGGTGGTCGTCACCAAGACGGACATCGCGGAAGCGGTCGGATTCGACGACCGTGCCTTCACCGCACACGTCGAGCAGGTCAACCCCGGCGTCGAGGTGCTGCGCACCTCAGCCCGCAGCGGCGAGGGCGTGCCATCACTCCTCGACCAGGTGCTCGCCGTCCGCGACGGGAAGCCGCCGCACCGGCCGGTCCTCGCCGCACAGCACTCCCGCCGTCACGGTCACGATCACGGCGTGCATCGTGCCCCCGCGCACGACATCACGACCGCCGGCACGCTTTGAGATCGGGATGATCGAGGTCGGCGGCATGAGCACTGCGACGGGAGCGGCTACGACGGGCCGCTCCCCTGCGAGCACCACGACTGCGGCCGTTCGGCGCCGCGTCGTGGTGCAGGGCGTCGTACAGGGCGTGGGTTTCCGCCCCTTCGTCCACCGGCTCGCGACCGAGCTGCGGCTCTCCGGGTTCGTGAGCAACAACGCGCAGGGGGTGCTGACCGAGGTCGAGGGGAACCCCACGGCCGTCGAGGAGTTCTGCCGCCGTCTGCGCGAGGAGCCGCCGCCTCTGGCGGCGGTCACGCACGTGGCGTACGAAACCGTCGCCACGCTCGGTGTCGAAGGGTTCGTCATCCAGCCCTCCGAGCGGGGCGATGGGCGAACGCTGATCCCGCCGGACACCGCGCCCTGCGCCGACTGTCTGCGTGAGTTCGCCGATCCCCGGGATCGCCGTCACCGCCATCCGTTCATCACGTGCACGCACTGCGGCCCCCGGTTCACCATCATCACCGGGCTGCCGTACGACCGGGCGACCACCACCATGGCGCCGTTCCCGATGTGTGCGGACTGCGCGGCGGAGTACTCGGATCCGGACGACCGCCGGTTCCACGCCCAGCCGGTGGCCTGCCCGTCCTGCGGTCCGCGGCTGACTCTCGTCCCCGCCCCGGGCACCGGGATGGCGCCCGCCCGCGGAGAGCAGGCGGTGGCCGAGGCCAGGCGGCTGCTGGCGCGGGGAGCGGTCCTGGCCGTCAAGGGCCTCGGCGGCTACCACCTCGCCTGCGACGCGTCCGATCCCGCCCCTGTCGCAGCGCTCCGCCGGCGCAAGGAACGCGGCGGCAAGCCCTTCGCCGTCATGTGCGCGGATCTGGACACGGCCGGGCGACTCGCCCGTATCGGCCCGGGTGAACGCAGTGCCCTGGCGAGCCCCCGCCGCCCGATCGTGCTGCTGCGCCGCCGCGCGCCGGGCGCCTCGCCGCAGCTGGCCGAGGGCGTCTGCCCCGGCAGCCCGGACATCGGCGTGATGCTGCCCTACACGCCGCTGCACCAGCTGCTGTTCGGCCTCCACGGTGATCCGCCCGGCCCTCGGGTACTGGTCATGACCAGCGGCAACCGTTCGGGTGAGCCCATCGTGACCGACGACCGGGAGGCACTGACCCGCCTGGCCGGTCTGGTGGACGCCTGGCTGTCCCACGACCGTGCCATCGAGGTGCCGTGCGACGACTCCGTGGTACGAGTGCGCGACGACGGCAGCGTCGTCGTGTTCCGCCGTTCCCGCGGCTACGCGCCCGCACCGCTCACCCTCCCGGTTCCGGTGCGGCGCTCCCTGGCCGTCGGCGGGGACCTGAAGAACACCCTGTGTCTCGGCGAGGACCGCACGGCCTGGTTGTCGCCCCACATCGGCGACATGGCCGACCTCGCCACCGTACGGGTCTTCGAAGCGGGTGAGCGGCGCCTGCGGATGCTGACCGGGGTGACGCCCGAGCTGCTGGCGGCCGACCGGCACCCCGGCTACCACTCGGCGCGCTGGGCCCGGCGCCACGCCGCGGGCCGCCCGCTGCGGCTGGTGCAGCATCACCACGCGCACATCGCATCGGCCATGGCCGAGAACGGGCTGCCCGGCACCGAACCGGTCATCGGCGTCGCTTTCGACGGGACCGGCTACGGCGACGACGGAGCGGTCTGGGGCGGGGAGGTGCTGCTGGCCGACTACGACGGCTACCGGCGCTTGGCGCACCTGGCGTACGCACCGCTGCCCGGCGGCGACGCGGGGGTCGGCAACCCGTGCCGCATGGCCCTGGCACAGCTGCGCGACGCCGGCATCCCATGGGACGCGGACCTGCCCTGCGTCACAGCCTGCTCCCCCGACGAACGCCGCCTGCTCGAGCAGCAGTTGGACCGCGGTCTGGCCTGCGTGCCGACCTCCAGCATGGGACGGCTGTTCGACGCGGTGTCCTCGCTGGCGGGGGTGTGCCACCGAGCCGGGTACGAGGCCCAGGCCGCGGTGGAACTCGAGGCCGCCGCCGTGCAGGCGTACGCGGATCACGGGCCCGCGTACACCTTCGGCCGGCGGCGAAGAACCTCCGGCTCCGGGAACGTGATCCTCGATCCCGCGCCCGTCCTGCGCGCGATCGTCGACGACCTGCGGCGCAGCACCCCTGTCCCGGTCATCGCCGCACGCTTCCACAGCTCGGTGGCGGGAGCCGTGGAAGCGGTCTGCCGGCTGGCCCGCACAGAGACCGGCGTACGCACGGTCGCTCTCACCGGGGGCGTGTTCGCGAACGCGCTGCTGGACGAGGAGTGCTTCCGGCGCCTGGGTGCGGCCGGCTTCACGGTGCTGCGCCACCGGGAGGTCCCACCGGGCGACGGCGGCTTGGCCCTCGGCCAGCTCATCGTGGCGGCCCGCACCGGCGGGGGTCCCTAGCCAGGAACCGGCTGCCGCCGGTACACGACTGAAGCGACGAACGGGAGGACACCATGTGCCTGGCCGTGCCCGGCAAGGTGGTCGGCATCGAGGAACGCGACGGTACGCGCATGGCGCGGGTCGACTTCGGCGGTGTGGTCAAGGACGTGTCCCTGGCCTACGTGCCGGAGGCGGACGTGGGCGCCTACGTCATCGTCCATGTGGGCTTCGCGCTGCAGCTCCTTGACGAGGAGTCGGCCGAAGAGTCCCTCAGGCTGTTCGAGGAACTCGGCCTGCTGGAAGAGGAGTTCGGCGACCCATGGGCGCGGGCGGCGGCCGAGGCCGGTACCAGCCGGCCCGATACGGCCGGCGTCCCGCGCGCAGCGCAGGTTGCGGCGGCGACACAGGAAGGCGCCCGATGAAGTACATCGACGAGTTCAACGACCCCGAACTGGCCCGTCGGCTGCTCGACGACATCCACGCCACCGTCACCCGACCGTGGGCGATGATGGAGGTCTGCGGCGGGCAGACGCACTCGATCATGCGGCACGGCATCGACCAGCTGCTCCCCGACTGCGTCGAGCTCATCCACGGGCCCGGCTGCCCGGTGTGCGTCACACCGCTGGAGATGATCGACAAGGCTCTGGAGATCGCCTCCCGGCCCCACGTCGTCTTCTGCTCCTTCGGCGACATGCTCCGCGTGCCGGGAACCGGCCGCGACCTGTTCCGGGTGAGGAGCGAGGGCGGTGACGTACGCGTGGTGTACTCCCCGCTGGACGCCCTCACCCTCGCGCAGCAGAACCCCGACCGGCAGGTCGTGTTCTTCGGCATCGGCTTCGAGACCACGGCACCGGCCAACGCGATGGCGGTCCACGAGGCCCGGCGTCTCGGCATCGCCAACTTCAGCCTGCTGGCCTCTCATGTGCGCGTACCACCGGCCATCGAGGCGATCATGCAGGCCCCGCACTGCCGCGTCCAGGCGTTCCTCGCGGCCGGCCATGTGTGCAGCGTGATGGGCACCACCGAGTATCCGCAGCTGGCGGACCGGTACCGGGTCCCCATCGTGGTGACCGGCTTCGAGCCGCTGGACATCCTGGAGGGCGTCCGCCGGACGGTCCATCAGCTCGAACGGGGCGAGCACCGTGTGGAGAACGCGTATCCCCGCGCGGTGCGGGCCGACGGCAACCCGGCCGCTCAGCGCATGATCGAGGAGGTGTTCGAGGTCACCGACCGCAGCTGGCGCGGCATCGGGACGATCCCGGACAGCGGCTGGCGGCTGTCCGACGCGTTCCGGGCGTACGACGCCGAGCACCGCTTCGACGTCGCCGGCCTGCGGACGTGCGAGTCCACCGAGTGCCGCAGCGGCGAGGTGCTCCAGGGCCTGATCAAGCCGAACGAATGCGGCGCCTTCGGCACCCTCTGCACCCCCCGGACCCCGCTCGGCGCGACGATGGTGTCCAGCGAGGGTGCCTGCGCCGCCTACTACCTGTACCGGCGCCTGGACGCGACCGCCGTGCCCGCGCCCTCGAAGGAGGCGACCCCCATTGGCTGAGACCACAGAGCTCACGGGTCCGACGACCGCCGGACTGCCGCGACTTGCGAATCCTGCCGAATGGTCGTGTCCGGTGCCTCTGCGCGACCACCCGGTGGTGGTCATGGGACACGGCGGCGGCGGAGCACTCTCCGCCGAACTGGTGCAGCACCTCTTCGTCCCCGCGTACGGCAGCGTGACGCTGGCCGGCCTCGGCGACTCGGCCGCCGTGTCGCTGGGCGGCGCCCGGCTCGCCTTCTCCACCGACTCCTACGTGGTGCGGCCGCTGTTCTTCCCGGGCGGCTGCATCGGCGACCTGGCGGTCAACGGCACCGTCAACGACCTGGCCATGAGCGGCGCCCGGCCCGCCTACCTGTCCTGCGCGTTCATCCTCGAAGAGGGGATCGAGCTCTCGGTCGTGGGCAGGGTGGCGCAGGCCCTGGGAGCCGCCGCCTCGGCCGCGGGTGTCGCCGTCGTCACGGGCGACACCAAGGTGGTGGACGCGGGTCACGGCGACGGTGTCTTCATCAACACGTCCGGGATCGGGCTGATCCCGGGCGGCGTCGACATCCGCCCGCAGCGCGCCGTACCGGGCGACGTGGTGATCGTCAGCGGCCCGATCGGCATGCACGGCGTCGCGATCATGAGTGTGCGGGACGGCCTGGAGTTCGGCGTGGACGTGGCGAGCGACACCGCGCCACTGGCCGGTCTGGTCGAAGCGATGCTGGCGGTCACCCGGGACCTGCACGTCCTGCGGGACCCCACACGGGGAGGCCTCGCCACGGCACTGCACGAGATCGCGACCGCCTCGGGTACCGGGGTCGTTCTGACGGAGCGCAGCGTGCCGGTGCCGGAAGCCGTGGCGGGCGCGTGCGGTTTCCTCGGGCTCGACCCGCTGTACATCGCCAACGAAGGCCGTCTGGTGGCGTTCGTTCCCCGGGAGCAGGCGGACGCCGTACTCGCCGCGATGCGCGCGCATCCCGAGGGGGCGGAAGCAGCCGTGATCGGCGAGTGCGTGGCCGAGCACCCGGGAATGGTCGTGGCCCGTACGGGACTGGGCGGCACAAGGGTGGTGGACCTGCCTCTGGGCGAACAGCTGCCTCGTATTTGCTGAGCGCCCCCTGGGGAGTAGTCAAGCCGGCGTCCTTGCGGACCGGGCAGGCCTCCGCTCGGTCCGTCCGGTCTCTTCCTGCGCCGGAGTCAGCGCCCCGGAGACCGCACGACGGTGTCTCGTACTGCGCGGACCTCCGCCAGCAGATCGTCCACCACGGACTCGACCAGGCCCACCGCCCGCCCGACGGCAAGGCGTACGGGTGCGCTGAGGCCGGTGCCGACCTCTGTCTCGTCGTCCGTGGTGCACGCGTGTGGTTCGCAGCCGACGATCAGTGTCCGGGGCAGATTTCCGTTCAGGTGGCGAGCCAACGCGAGCACCCTGACCGGGTCCATGCCGTGCGCCTCGGGGGCGGGTTCGCCGGCGGGCTCTTCCGGTTCGATGACGTAGAGGGTTCCAGGGGCCTGCCCGCGCGGGGCGGCATCCACCAGCACGGCCGCGTCGTAGCCGTCCCCCAGTGCATACGCCAGGTCCATGCCGCGGATGCCGAAGTCCGCGATGTGCACGCCCGCTGGACGGGGTCGGGTCAGCAGCACGGCCGCCACTTCGGGGCCGAACGCGTCGTCGCCCAGGAAGATGTTGCCGATGCCCGCGACGAGAACGCGCGCGTCGGAGGTGCGATCGCCGGCCTCGCCCAGCGGTTCGAGTTCCGCCGGCGAGAAGAAGAAGCGGTGCGCGATCTGGGCGCCGGTTCCCAGGTCCCGGCCAGGATCGCCGTCCAGTGTGACGCTGACATGGATACGGCCTTCGAGATCCTCCTCCACGGTGGCGACCTCGGCGGTCCGCCCGGCCAGGGCCATGTCGAAGATGTCGGCGCGCTGCCGCGGCCGCAGCCGGACGCGGCTGCCGCGCCGCAGGACGGTGCCGTCGACGGTCACGGTGCGGGACAGAGGGCTCGACTCTGTGCCTTCTTCCTGTCGGACGGCCGTCATGCGTCCCTCCTCTCGAGCGGCCGTCATGCGTCCTCCAGTGGCCGGAACTCCCGGATGGTGCCGTGCAGTGCAGACAGCTCTCCGGCGGTGAGCGCGGTGCAGCGCTCGAGGATGTCCCGGCTTCGCGGGTCGGCGGCCGCCATCTCCTCCCGCTCCTCGTCGGTCATGCTGATCACGCTGAGCACGAGCAGCTGGTCGATCTCGGTGCCGTCGAACATGTCTCCGGGGCTCTCGGGGGCCACCTGCGGGTAGTCGGGGAGGGTGATCGGCGAGGACAGCACGGTGTGTCCGCCCTCGTCCCCGACCAGTACCGGCCAGGTGCCCTGGTTGTCGCACTTGCGTACGGCATCGCGGAGGTGTTCCGGCGGGTCGGTGAGCGAGACGAAGGCCCCGCGGTCGCTGTGGAGCACGGCGTGCGTGGACACGAGGGCGTACCGGGCCGCACGGTCGCGTGCGCCCCGGGCATCGGGCTCGGGCTGCGGGCACGGAGTGGTGTTGATGATTTGTACTGTCAGTCGCACCGTCCGGTCGGCTACCCGTACGGCTTCCAGCCGCACGATCCCGGTGAGCCGCTTCCAGGTGCGCAGCAGTGCGCCGACCTGCTGTCCCTGTTCGTCGTGGACGGGCTCTCGGTCACTGCCGGCTGGGACCGCGATGCGGACCGCACGCGGAAGAGCGAGCAGTTCGGCCACGGTGGTGGACGGCAGCCACAGGTCCCGCTCGGTGGCCTCCTGCCATGTGACGTATCGACGGCCCTGCACGGTGATGCTGTCGACCGGCCTTGGGCCGTGTGGGCCCTCTTGAAAGACTGTGCGGTCGACGACGTGCAGGAACCGCACACGGACGGTCAGGTCGGCATCCGGCTCGCCATGCAGCAGGCTCTGGGTCTGGATGCGGCACGGTTCGCCGAGCGCCTCGACGGTGGTCCGCGGGTAGACGGCGCCGAAGGTCCAGCGGCGGGTGTTCTTCAGCGCGGATCTGCTGTACGGCCACAGCAGATATCCCTCGTAGAGGCAGGTCCGGGCGATCTTCTCGACGGCCTTGTCCGCAGCCGCCTCGACGGCCTTCTCGACGGTCTTCTCCACAGCCGTCTCGGCGGCGGTCCTGTCTAGGGCGTCCATGCTGCTCCTGCGGTGTCTGCTGCGGTGGGGGCGGCGATCCTGTCGAGCAGGTCGCACACTGCCTCGTCCCAGGTGGCGAGGGCGTTTCGGGCACGATGGGCGTCGAGGCGGTCCTGGCCCGCGCGGGTCAGCCGGATCCAGGCGTGGTCCCCCGTCGCCTCCTGCCACAGCGTGCGGGGCAGCAGGAACGAGGCGTCGCTGTTCCACGAGATCTGAGCGGTGCGCAGGGCTCCGTCGGCCGCCGTGTGGAAGACGGTTCCGCTGAAGAGGAAGTCGAGCGGTACCTCTCCGTCCCGTACCGCCCGGACGTACTTGACCACGGCGAGTTCGACCCCGCAGGGGCAGGGCACGTGGAGGTCGAACACGGTGCTCTCGTCGAAGGGCGGGACCACGGAGGACACCTGAGTCCACGTGACCGGCCGGAGCGTGGTGGCCCAGCGCTCGGGGGCCCCGAAGATCTCCGTGAGCCGCTCCTGGGCCGGGCCGTCGTACCTCCGGCGGGCCGGGGCGATGCGGATCGCTGTGTGCAGCAGGACCGAGCGGACCGGTCCCCCGCCGACGCGGCGGATGAGGATCTGGAAGCCGAGAGTCGGAACCGCTGTGTGGGCGAGCGGACGGGCTCCGACGACCTCGAAGTCCAGGTCCGGGCTCACGGCATGCATGCCGCTCACGCCGGCGAGATGTTCGGCATGCCGGGCATGACCGGGTTGCGGGACCTGGCGCAGATGCCGGTGGAGCGACGGGCCGTGGAACGGCCGTCCGGCAGATGGCCGGGCATCCGCTTGTAGTGGCCTCTGTGGTTGCCGCGGCGTACGCCGGCAACGTGTGCCGTCTTGTCCGGCTTGACGTCCGGCTTGCCGACCTTGATGTTGCTCATGATCCACTCCTGGTGACCAGGTCCTCGAAGAAGTGCTCGATGTGCTCCCGCACGTCGGGACCGCCGCCGATCCCCTTCCAGTGCGTGCGGATGACGGCGGAGAGCCGGAAGCAGTCGTCCAGCGGCAGCAGCCAGTTGCGCGGGGCGCTGCCGGTGCGGTCCGCCAGCAGGGCTTCCACGTCTTCTTCCATACTGCGCAGCTCCGGACGGGACCGCTCGATCTCGGACCACGTCCCCGGATCCACGTCGCCACGCATGGTGCCCAGCGGATTGGGATAGCGGGCGGTGACCGCCCCGGTGGCACCGCTGCGGACGAAGAACACCAGGTCGACCGGGATGCCGAGGGCGGCCCATCGGAGGTCGTCCAGGTCCAGGCCGTCCAGCCGCGTCCGGCGATCCGGAAGGAGGCGGTAGTGACCGCCACCTGCCTCCTTGTGGTCGAACAGCAGGGCGCAGGCCCGGCAGGCACAGGCGATCGCGTCGGAACGGACGTCGAGCAGATGCCGGTGGGTGGACGGCAGAGGCTCGGCGCACAGATCGCAGCGCTCCTGGTCCCCGGCACGGCCCTGCCGCTCCGCGAGGGCGGGACGCGGTACGCCGAAGCCCTGACGCTGTGCGAGGCTGCGCAGCCGAGGCGATGAGAAGGTCCTGGTCACGGCGTGTTCCCGGCTCCCCCGCGCAACGGCGTCAGCAGGGCTTCGACGGGGATCAGCGTCCTGCGCGACGCCGGCTCCGGCTGGATCGCGTCGACCCGCTCGATCTCGGGAGCGGCGACCGCGAGGATGCCCTCCACGGCCGCTGTCCCGGAGCCGCAGCATGCGCCGCCTTCCGGCAGCCTCACCCGCGCCACCCGCCCTTCCACACCCACGAGTTCGACGTCACGCCGTCCGGCCTGTTCCAGAGCCCGGCGGATGCGCTGCTCGGCCGGGAGGGGATGGAGGTCGTGCACCAGCAGCACATGGCCGACCAGTTCGTCCTCGGCACAGGCTTCCGCCGTCTCCGTACCGGCGAGACGGTCCATGATCCGGCCCAGACACTCTCCGTAGAGGTCGATCAGGGCCTGGACGGTCTCGACTGCCCGGGCGCGGGCGGCCTCGTCGGTGATGGCGTCGAGAGCGGAGAGCAGTGTCTCGATGCGAGCGACGTGCTCACGGGCACGGTCGTCGTCCCAGCGCATTCCCGGCTCCCTATGCCCTCGGGCCGAATGTGGGTGAGTGGAACCGCTCGATGGTGCGTCCCCCGCCGACGTACATGTGCACGCCGCACGGCAGGCACGGGTCGAAGCTGCGCACGGTGCGCATGATGTCGATGCCCTTGAAGTCGTCCGGACCGTTCTCCTCGAAGATGGGGGTTCCCTGGACCGCGTCCTCGTACGGGCCGGGTGTGCCGTAGGAGTCCCGTGGGCTGGCGTTCCAGGGTGTGGGCGGGTACGGCTGGTAGTTGGCGATCTTGCGGTCGCGGACGACCAGGTGGTGCGAGAGTACCCCGCGCACCGCCTCGTGAAAGCCGACGCCGATCGTGTCGTGCGGGACCTTGAAGTCCGTGAAGACCTCCGTCCTGCCTGCGCGGACCTCTGCCAGGGCCCGCTCGCAGAAGTACAGCGCCATGGCCGCCGCATACGCGATGAAGTAGATCCGGGCCCGGTTGCGCTCGATGGTGTTGGGGAACGCCGGCGGCCTCCACTCGAGCCGGGTCTCCGCCGTCTTGGGAGTCTTCGGCAGATCGATCTGCACCGATTCCCCGGTGGAGCGGACGTACGGGGTGCTGACCAGGCCGCTGATCGCGGTGGACCACAGCCGCGCGAGCGGGCCGCCGCCGGTCTCCAGCGGCAGATGCTCGCCGCTGCGCTGGTCGAACCAGCGGGGGCTGACGACCCAGCTGTACTTGCCGCCGTTCAGATCGCGCTTCTGCGGTGCGGGGAGGGTGGTCTGGTTCCACGGGTGGCGTTGGTCCACCGGGTTGCCGAGCGGGTCGTGGGTGACGAACCGCTCCTCGTTCGCCCAGTCCTCGTAGTAGGAACTGCCGAGCAGGATGCGCATTCCGAGGTTGATGTCGACGAGGTCGTTGGTGACCAGCTCGTTGTCGACGATGATGCCGGGCGTGACATACATCGCCTTGCCCCACTCGTTCATGTGCCGGTAGTCGTAGTCGACCCTGTCCGGGTCCTGGAAGCAGCCCCAGCAGGCCAGCAGGGTCCGGCGCCGGCCGACCTCCTCGTATCCGGGGAGAGCCTCGTAGAAGAAGTCGAAGACGTCGTCGTTCATGGCGACGGCCTGCTTCACGAAGTCCATGCACCGCATGAGCCGTACGAGGTAGTCGGTGAAGACCTGCGGGGTGGCGACGGTTCCGACGCCTCCCGGATACAGCGTCGAGGGGTGGACGTGCCGGCCCTCCATCAGACAGCACATCTCGCGGGTGAGGCGGCTCATCTGCAGGGCCGCCTTGTACATCTCGCCTTCGAAGGGGTTGAACGCGCGCATGATGTCGGCGACGGTGCGGTAGCCGTGCACATGGCCCCGTGGCGCCTCGGTGGTCTCGGCGCGCCGCAGCACACTGGGGTTGGTCTCCTTGACCATGCGTTCGCAGTAGTCGACGAAGACCATGTTGTCCTGGAAGATCGTGTGGTCGAACATGAACTCGGCCGCTTCTCCCAGATTGATGATCCAGTCCGCGAGCGGCGGCGGCTTCACCCCGTAGGCCATGTTCTGCGCGTACACCGAGCACGTCGCGTGGTTGTCACCGCAGATCCCGCAGATCCGGCTCGTGATGAAGTGGGAGTCCCGGGGGTCCTTGCCCTTCATGAACACGCTGTAGCCGCGGAAGACGGAGGACGTGCTGCGGCACTCGACGACTTTCCGGTCCGCGAAGTCGACCTTGGTGTAGATGCCGAGGTTGCCGATGATGCGGGTGATCGGGTCGAACGCCACCTCGGTCAGCTGGCGGCCCGGCTCGGTCGTGGTCACAGGTCCGTCCTCTCAAACGGCAGTGGAGGGTCAGCCGCGGGGCCAGCGCGGCTGGTAGCCGCTGGTCAGCTCGGGGCGGTTGTGTCTCCACCGGGGTTCCTTGTTGACGCTGTAGTTGGTCAGGGAACGCATGGTGCGGATGAAGGGCCCATAGGCGTTCATGATCATTGAGGACAGGCTGCCGCCCGGTGGCTCGTCCATGAAGGGCATGAACTTGTCGGGGAACCCGGGCATGGTGCAGGCGATGCAGATCCCGCCGACGTTGGGGCAGCCGCCGACGCCGTCCATCCAGCCGCGCTTGGGGACGTTGCAGTTGACCACCGGGCCCCAGCAGCCGACCTTCACCAGGCACTTCGGCGAGTTGTAGTCCTTGGCGAAGTCACCCTGCTCGTAGTACGCGGCCCGGTCACACCCCTCGTGCACCGTCTTCCCGAACAGCCAGGTGGGCCGCAGCTGGTCGTCCAGCGGGATGGGCGGCGCCAGCCCCGCGGCCTGGTGGAGCACCCACAGCAGCGTCTCCATGAAGTTGTCCGGCTGCACCGGGCATCCGGGGACGTTGACGATGGGCAGTCCGCCGGCGGAGCGGAAGTCCTTGCCGAGGTAGTCCGCGAGGCCCATGCAGCCCGTGGGGTTGCCGGCCATGGCGTGGATGCCGCCGTAGGTCGCGCACGTGCCCGCCGCCACCACGGCCCAAGCCTTGGGCGCCAGCCGGTCGATCCAGTCGTTGAGGGTGATCGGCTCTCCGGTGTCCGGGTCGTTGCCCATCGAGGTCCAGTAGCCGTCACCGTTGATCTTCTCGTTGGGAATGGACCCCTCGACGACGAAGATGAACGGCGCCAGTTCGCCGCGCGCCGCCTGGCGGAACGGCTCCACGAAATCGTCGCCGGTTTCGTAAGCGAGCACCTTGTTGTGCAGGTGCACCTTCGGCAGCCCGGGGATGGCTCCGAGCAGCACGTCCTCCAGGCTCGGCAGCGACGCCGCGGTCACCGAGACGGTGTCGCCATCACAGCTCATGCCTTCGGAGGTCCACAGGATATGGATTTCGTCGAATCCCGGCACTGCCTGCTCGAAGCTCATGGATATCCCCTTGCTCATGGGTATTCCCTTCCGAATCACCCCGCGCTTGATGAGAAATACCCGTTGCGTGTGCCACGCGGTCGCATACCGGCGCCTGTCACCCGACCGCTGTGTGGATTCACCGGATGCGACCCGTAACCCACTCTTCGGCCGCCGCTACCAGGCCGACCTGCAGCGGAAGCATTCCCCTGCACAACACGAACGGCGGAAAAAGAGGCCACTCGATTGAGCGTATTCGGCCGATCGGCTGCGTGCTGCGCGACTCGGATATCGGCTGCCTGGAGCAAGGTGCGGATCACCTGAAGCCTTATCAGATCCGCAGAAAGGGCTGTTTCGTGGAGTTGTCCGTTGACGGGCGTCGCCGAATCGAGCGCCAGAGGTCAGTGCGTCGGATCCCGTGTCGCGCCTGGCATTGCGCCATGGCCGTGGTGATCGCGCTGGCGATTGCGGCTCTGGCACTGGTCACAGCGAGGCCCACCGCCGCGGCAACGGCAGGCGACGAGGTGTGGACGTGGGGCCGTAACCAGTACGGTCAACTGGGAAACGGTTCCGTCAACGCGGCCGGCGAACCGGTCGCGGGACTGGCCTCGCTGCCCGCGGGCACCCGCGTGACGCAGGTGAGCGGCGGTTACGGGTTCTCGGAGGCCCTCACATCGACCGGGCAGGTCCTGGCCTGGGGTCAGAACGACGTGGGCCAGCTGGGAAACGGATCCTTCACGAACAGCAGCGTTCCGGTCAGCGTCCAGGTGCCGGACGGTACGACGATCACGGCGATCGCCGTCGGCGACGACCACATCCTTGCGTTGACCTCCACCGGCCAGGTCCTGGCCTGGGGGTACAACGAGTGGGGTCAGCTGGGCAACGGCACGAACGATGAGAGCAACGTGCCGGTACCGGTCGATCTGCCGGACGGTACGACCGTCACGGCGATCAGCGCCGGTGCGGGCCACAGCCTGGCGCTGACCTCCACCGGCCAGGTCCTGGCGTGGGGAGAGAACGACTTCGGCCAGCTGGGCGACGGCACCAGGACCGACCGCTCAGAGCCGGTCGAGGTCCAACTGCCCACCGGCACCACCGCCACCGCCATCGTCGGCGGTGACGACCACAGCCTGGCGCTGACCTCCGCCGGGGACCTCCTTGCCTGGGGGTACAACGTCAGCGGCCAACTGGGCGACGGCACCACCACCACTCGCACCGCACCGGTGACGGTGCACCTGCCCACCGGAACCAGCGTCAGCTCCATCGCCGCCGGCAGCGGCTTCCAGAGTTTCGCCATCACCACGTCCGGATCGCTCCTGGCCTGGGGAGACAACTCCTACGGCCAGCTGGGCGACGGCACCACGACGAGGCGTACCGAGCCGGTGTCGGTCCAGTTGCCTGCCGGTACGACGGTGACGTCCGTCGACTCGGGCGACGATCACACCGTGGCGCTGACCTCCGGCGGCCAGGTCCTGGCCTGGGGATACAACCGCTACGGCCAGGTGGGCGACGGCACCACCACGAACCGGACCGAGCCGGTCGAGGTCCAGTTCGGCGCCCGCACCGCCGCCACCCGCACCGCCGACGTCCGCACCAAGCCGGAGCGGGTCCTGCAGCCCGCCGGTGCCACCGTCGTGGCGATCGGCGTGGGCAGTTATCACAGCCTCGCCATCGCACAAACAGCGCAGAGCACGACCACATTGACGGTCGATCCGGAACAGCCCCAGGCCGGCTCCCCTGTCACCTTCACAGCGACGGTGACCTGCACCCTGGGCATCCCGGCCGGAACCGTCACCTTCACCGACAACGGGCAGGACATCGGCTCCGCCACGCTCGAGGACGGCACCGCCACCCTGGTGATCGATGATCTCGCCGAGGGCGAGCACACCATCACGGCCAACTTCGCAAGCGACCTTGGCTGCCCGGCTTCGAGCTCCGGACCCGTCACGATCACCGTCACCGCCGGATCCGGACCCAGCCCGACTCCCACGACAGGGCCGATTTCCCCGCCGGCCCCCGGGCCGGCTCCCGGCGAGGCCACGCCCGGGCCCTCCACGAGCGGCTTCACCCCGCCCACGTACGGCGGCCTTGCCGACACCGGCACAACGGCCTTCACCCCAGGCCTGATTGCCGCGGCCGCCGGCACGCTCGCAGTGGGCGGCCTCATGCTGCTCATTCGACAGCGGCGGCTGCGGAGGCGCTGAGGACGCACATGCAGTTGCTGGGCCGTCACGATCGGGCGGCCCAGCGGCTGCGTACCGCACCCAGCCCTGCCGTGGTGCCCGTGAGGAACCGGTCTGGATTGCGGCACACAATCGATGGATATGCTATTTACGTTTTGCGAGAATATCGATATCGCTTGTGGAGGCACCCGTGCGAGAACCGCGCGCCCGACGCTCGGAACTGGCCACCCCAGCCAGCAGCGAGCGCATGTGCGAGAAGGCCGCCAGCTCCGGCGCCGACCTCGCCTTCCTCGATCTCGAGGACGCCTGCGCACCCTCCGCGAAGGAGGCGGCGCGCGGCATCGCCGTGGCCGCGCTCACCCAGCTGGACTGGGGACGGACGGTCCGTGCCGTCCGCGTGAACGGTCTCGACACACCGTGGTGCCACGGCGACATCATCGAGGTCGTCACGGGCGCGCGCGAGGCGCTCGATGTGCTCATCGTCCCCAAGGCGCGAACAGCCCGCGACGTGTGGTGGGTCGACGTCCTGCTCACCCAGCTGGAGACCAGGCTCCGGCTGCCCCGGCCCGTCGGCCTGGAGGTGCTCATCGAGGAGGCCGAGGGGCTGGCCAACGCGACGGAGATAGCCCGGTCGAGCCCACGCCTCGAGGCGGTCATCTTCGGCGCAGGCGACCTATCGGCGTCGCTGCGGGCGCGCGTGGACGGAAACTTCGACCCACTCGGCGAGTACCCCGGCGACTTCTGGCACTTCGCTCGCACGACGGTTCTGGCTGCGGCGCGCGCTGCGGGCATCGACGCGATCGACGCGCCGTATCCGGACTACCGCGACGCCGAGGGGTATCGCAGGTCCGCCGCGCACGCGAGCCTGCTGGGTTACGACGGAAAGTGGGCGATCCACCCCGGCCAAGTGCCCATCGCCAACGAGGTGTTCGCTCCGACCGCCGAGGAGGTCACCGAGGCCCGCGAGGCCATGGAGATCTACCGCAAGTCCGAGGCGGAGGGCGTGGGCGCGATCGGACGCGACGGCAGGCTCGTCGATGCCGCCCACATGCGCCTCGCCACGAACGTGCTGTACAAGGCTTCGCTGGCACGAGAATCATAATTTCACTAATGGAGAGTTACGCTCTTTTCATCGCGCCAGCAGTGAGTACACTGCAGGCATGGCTGATTCCCTCTTGGTGACCGATCGGATACGCCGGCTCGAGGGCAAGGTCGCGGTGGTCACCGGCGCCGGCTCCGGCATCGGCCGGGCGGCCGCCGTGCTCTTCGCACAGGAGGGCGCGAAAGTCGTCTGCGCCGACATCAGCGGCCGGGAGAAAGAGGCGGCAGCCTCGATCGGTGACAGTGCGGTCGCGGTGCACGTCGATGTCGCCAGGTCAGACGACGTGGCCCGCATGATCGACACCGCCGTGCAGGAGTTCGGGCGGCTCGACGTGCTCTTCAACAACGCCGGATTCGGTGGCCCGCCCCACCCGCTCACCGAGTTCGACGAGGCCACCTTCGACAGTCTGATCGCGGTGAACCTCAAGGGTGTCTTCCTCGGCATGAAGCACGGGATCCCGGCCATGCTCCGCGGCGGCGGGGGCTCGGTCATCAACACCGCCTCGACGGCAGGCCTCGTGGGCTGGAAGGGCAAGGCCGTGTATGCGGCGGCGAAGGGCGGGGTCGTGCAGCTCACCAAGTCCGCCGCCCTCGACTTCGCCACCCAGGGCGTGCGGGTCAACGCCATCTGTCCAGGCATGACATGGACGGGGCTGGCCGCCGCCGCTGCGGACGGCAGCTCCTCACCACCGCCCGAGTCACGCCCGCCCCAGCCGATGGGCCGGTGGGGCATGCCGCATGAGCTGGCAGCCGCCGTGCTCTTCCTCGCCAGCGACGAGTCGTCGTTCGTCACCGGGACGGCGATCCCTGTTGACGGCGGCTACGTCGCCCGCTGACACGGAGGTGACGATGCGCTTCATCTTCCACTATCCCGAGACGAACGGGCCCGACGGCGACGTCCTCGACGCCGGGCCGCTGCGTGAGGTCGCGGTGACGGCGGAGCGGTCCGGCTTCGACGGGCTGTCGCTCAGCGAGCATCCGGTGCCAGGGGCCCGGTGGCTCGCCTCGGGCGGGCATCAGACACTCGACCCCTTCGTCGCGCTCGCCTATGCCGCCGCAGCGACGGAACGCCTGCGGCTGCTCACGTATCTGGCGGTCTCGCCTTACCGGAACCCGTTCCTCCTCGCCAAGGCCGCGGCGACGCTCGACAAGCTCTCGGGAGGGCGCCTGTTCCTGGGGCTCGGCACGGGGTACCAGAAGAGCGAGTTCCACGCCCTCGGTGTCGACATGGAGGAACGCAACGCCCTGTTCGACGAGGCCCTCGACGTACTCCCGTTGCACTGGAGCGGAGAGCCGTTCAGCTACCAGGGGCGGCACTTCAGTGCGCGTGACGTGATGGCGAGACCCCGGCCGGTCCAGGATCCCATTCCGGTCTGGGTGGGCGGCAACTCGAAGCTCAGCCGTCGCCGCGTCGCCGAGCGGGCGCAGGGGTGGATGCCGATGTCCGGCGGAGCGCAGCTCAGCGCCACCGCTCGCACTCCCAGCCTGGGTTCGGTGCGGGAACTCGCCGTGGCGATAGCCGAGTTGCGGGATGCCGCGGCCGCGGCCGGGCGTTCCGAGCGCGTAGACGTGCTCTACTCCTACCAGGGCCCGGGGATCCAGGCGCCGGCCGTCGAGCCGGACCGCCATCGGGAAGCGTTCGCGGAGCTCGAGAAGGCCGGCGTCACCTGGGTGGTCGTGTCGAGCGGCACCCGCACACTCAGGGCCACGTCGGAGTTCCTCGAGGCCTTCGGCTCGACGTACCTGTCGTGACGGCGGGAAGGGGGGCAGCGCGCGTGGGATGGTTCGAGGAGCGTGGCGGGCTCGCAGGCACCGTCGCCGTCGTCACCGGCGGGGCGGGCGGTCTCGGTGAGGCCATCGTGTCCGACCTGGCTGCGGTCGGCGTCCGCCCGGCGGTGCTCGACATCGACGGCGAGGCGGCCGACGGGCTTCGCCGGTCGCTCGCCGAGCGGGGTTGTGAGGCGATCGTGCACCGGGGCGACGCCCGCGATGCCGACGCGTTGTCGGCGCTGTTCGCCGCCGCGGACGAGCGCTGGGGCCGGCTCGACACGCTCGTCAACGTCGTCGGGGGCACCTTCCGGGCACCGTTCACCGACACCACCCCGAGGGGCTGGGACGCGCTCTTGCGCACCAACCTGCTCCACGTACTGCATGCCTGCTCCCTCGCCGCCCCGCGGATGCGGGCGGGCGGGCGCGGCGGCAGCATCATCAACCTCACGACGGTCGAGGCGCACCGGGCGGCGCCGGGATTCGCCGTCTACGCGGCCGCCAAGGCGGCGGTGGAGCATTTCGCGCGGACGCTCGCCGTCGAGCTCGCCCCGGACGGCATCCGGGTCAACAACGTCGCCCCGGACTACACCCCCACGCCCAACATCCTGAAGATCTCAGGCGGCGACGAGTCGCTCTCGACCCCCACCGGCGTCCGCGTCGCCATCCCCATGGGACGGGTGGGACGCGTCACGGACGTGTCGAACTGCGTGGTGTTCCTCGCGTCGGAACTGTCTGCCTACGTCACCGGGACCACTCTCCACCCCGACGGCGGCACGTTCGCGTCAGCGGGATGGTTCAACTGGCCGGATTCCGGCTGGGCCAACCATGCCCCGCCGAGCCTTCTGAAACACGTAGTGCCGGGCGACGGGGAAGCGTGACCAGGGCCGATCCGAGCGCCGGCCCTGAAGCGTCCGTCCGCCCGTGAACGCCCGCGACAGCGCCGGCCGGCGTCCTACCAGGCGCCCTACTGACCGCTCAGGCGCGCGGCGATCGGAGCGAAGCTGTCGATCTGCGCCTGCTGGACGGTGACGTAGTTGACACCGAGCTCCTCGCGGCGCTCCTGGAGGCGCTCGACGATCTCCTCGGCGGAGCCGACCAGGACGTTCGGGTGGTCGAGCAGCCCCCCTGAGGGGACCCGCATCAGCTTCGCCACCCGCGCGGCGGCGGTCCCCGGGTCGTCGGTGACCTCCGTGAAGAACGGAGAGCTCTCGATGTCGAGGGCGCCGAACCGGTCCCCGGCCGCCTCCCTCACGTAGCCCAGCCGGCGGGCGGCCTCCTGCCGGGGCGACAGACCGTGCGAGTTCACCGGCTGGAACGGCACGTTGGAGATACTCACGATGTCCGCCTCGCGGGCGGCCAGGGAGAGCACACGCCTGCGGCCGCCGCCGATCATGATCGGGGGATGTGGGCGCTGGGCCGGAAGCGGCAGTCCGGCATAGCCCGACACGTTCACGAACTCGCCCTTGGCGTCGAGCTCCTGCCCCGACCAGTGGGCCTTGACGAGCGCGACCACCTCCTCCAGCTTCGTGACGCGCTGCGGGGCCGGCCCGAAGTCGAGCCCGATCGCCCGGTACTCGGGGGCGGACCAGCCGGCTCCGATGCCGAACTCGAGCCGTCCCTCGGAGAGCAGGTCGATGGTGGCCGCCTCCTTCGCGAGCACGGCCGGGACGTGGTAGTCGACGCAGAAGACACGGCAGCCGATACGCAGCGTCCGCGTGACCGCCGCGGCGGTCGCCATGGCCGCGATCGGCGCGAGATGCTGCGGGACCTGGCTCGCTTCGCGGCTCGCGGGGCCCGGGCCCAGGTAGTGGTCAGCCGTGAAGAGAGTGGAGAACCCCAGATCCTCGGCCTTCCGGGCCAGATCGCGCCATTCGGCGGCAGACCTCGCCTTGGTCGCCTGCACGGCAAAACGGAACGGACGCACGGTCGTCGTCTGCATCCGCTGAAAATATCACATGCATCAATCGAAAACAGAGGTGTTGACTACTGGATATGACGTTCTTCTAATAGAGAGGACACGTTCTACTCACACCGCAGGCCGAAGGGGCGCGAGGGTGGCCAAGAGGACGAGGTTCGCCGAGTACGAGAACCGGTATGCCAACTACCGCTTCGAGCTGAGTGAGGAGGGCATCCTGTTCATGCAGTGCCACACCAACGGCAAGAGCCTGGTGTGGGACTGGAAGGCGCACGACGACATGGCCGACGTCTTCGCGGACATAGCAGGCGACCGGGAGATCAAGGTCCTGATCCACACCGGCACCGGCGAGAACTACAACGCCGACTGGGGTCTGCTGCCGAACGGACAGCAGCCCGAGGAGCCCGTGTACCAGCTGATGCCCGGCGAGCGCGGGCTGAACAAGCTGGACGAGAAGGCGTGGTACTCCCGCAATCTGACCTTCAATGTGCTCGATGTCGACGTGCCGATGATCAGCGCGGTCAACGGCCCGTGCAACATCCACTCCGAGGTCCCGCTGATGGGCGACATCGTCCTCGCCTCCGACGACGCGTGGTTCCAGGACGTGTCGCACTTCCCGCGCGGCCAGGTGCCCGGCGACGGCCAGCACGTCATCTGGAACTTCCTCGTCGGCCACAACCGCGGGCGCTACATGCTGCTGACCGGCAAGAAGCTCAGCGCCCAGGAAGCCATGGAGTGGGGCGCCGTCGCCGAGGTACTGCCCAAGGAGCAACTCCTCGACCGGGCCTGGGAGCTGGCCCGCGAACTGGCGAAGCGCCCCCCGCTGGTGCTGCGCTACACCCGCCAGCTGTTCACCCAGGAACTCAAGCGGGCCTTCCTCAACGAACTCGGCCATGGGCTCGCCCGCGAGACCTACGCCCAGCGCGCGTTCTTCCCCTTCGGCGGGGAGATGGAGCCACTGGACCGCCCATGGGACGACCGCCCCTGGTCGGACTGATGCCCGTGCAGGCGCTCGAAGGCATCAGGGTCCTGGACCTCGGCACATTCATCGCCGGGCCGTTCTGCGCCACCGTGCTCGGCGAGTTCGGCGCCGAGGTCATCAAGGTGGAGCGCCCCGGCACCGGCGACCATCTGCGCCGCTTCGGCACCGACACCGACTGCGGGGACACCCTGGTCTGGCTCAGCGAGGGCCGCAACAAGCGGTCCGTGACGCTCGACCTCGGCGACCAGCGCGGCAGGGAGTTGCTGCGGGAGCTCGTCGCCGGCGCGGACGTCGTGATCGAGAACTTCCGGCCCGGGGTGATGGAGCGGTGGGGACTCGGCTGGGAGGAGATCCAGGAACTGAATCCGCGCGCGATCCTGCTGCGGGTGTCCGCCTACGGGCAGTCCGGGCCCTACCGCGACCTGCCCGGCTTCGCCCGCATCGCCCACGCCTTCTCGGGCCTGGCCTACCTCGCCGGGGAGCCCGACGGACCGCCGGTGACCCCCGGCTCCACCTCCCTGGCCGACTACACCACCGGCCTGTACGGCGTCATCGGCGTCCTTCTCGCCCTGCACGCCCGGGAGTCCACCGGCGCAGGGCAGTGCGTGGACCTCGCGCTGTACGAGACGATCTTCCGCCTGCTCGACGAACTGGCGCCCGCCTACCAGCAGTCCGGCTACGTACGGGAGCGGATGGGCGCCGACACCGTGAACGTCGTCCCGCACAGCCACTACCGCACCAAGGACGACCGCTGGATCGCCATCGCCTGCTCCAACGACGACATGTTCGCCCGGCTGGCCCGGGCCATGGATCGCCCGGAGCTGGCGGCGGACGACCGGTTCGGCCCCAAGGAGGCCAGGCTCGCGGCACGGGACGAGGTCAACGCGCTGGTCAGCGAGTGGGTCGGGTCGCTCACCCGGCAGGAGGTTCTCGGCCGGTGCCGGGCGGGGCAGGTCCCGGCGGGGCCGCTCAACTCGATCGCCGACATCTTCGCGGATCCCCAGTACGCGCACCGCGGCACGATCCGGCTCCACGACTCACGGATCGGCCCGCTGGCCGTCCCCGGGGTACTGCCCGCGCTCTCCGGGACGCCGGGAGAGATCCGCTGGCTGGGGCCGGCCCTCGGCGCGGACACCGACGCGGTGCTCGGCGGGATTCTGCACCGCACGCCCGCGGAGATAGCGCGACTGCGGGACGACGGGATAGTCTGACGGAAACGCCATTCTCCGTATACAAGAGCCTCATAACAGGGAAGAGAGAAGGGCTGCAGGATGACCGGTATTCAGGAACGGCTGGCCACCGGGAAGGGAAAGTTCACCCCCAACTTCCCTGAGCTCGGCACCGCTCCGGTGGACTACGAGGACTCGATCTCTCAGGAGTTCTTCGAGGCCGAGCGGGAGGCCGTCTTCCGGCGGTCCTGGCTCAAGGTCGGGCGGATCGAGCAACTTCCCAAGCGGGGCAGCTACTTCACCCGGGACCTTCCCGGCCTCGGCTCGATCGTCGTCGTCCGCGGAACGGACGACACCGTGCGGGCCCTCCACAACGTCTGCGCCCACCGCGGCAACAAGCTCGTCTGGCAGGAGCATCCGCAGGAGGAGAGCCAGGGCACCTGCCGCGCCTTCACCTGCAAGTACCACGGCTGGCGCTACGGGCTCGACGGCAAGGTCGCCCACATCACCAACGAGGACCAGTTCTTCGACCTCGACAAGAGCGGCCTGCGCATGCCGCCGCTGCACTGCGAGGTGTTCGCCGGCTTCGTCTTCGTCAACTTCGGCAAGGACGCCGAACCGCTGCGGAGCTTCCTCGGCGAGCGCCTGCTGGAACTGGAGAGCTACCCGTTCGGCGAGATGACCCAGCACTTCGGCTACCGGACCCGTATCAAGGGCAACTGGAAGCTGTCCATCGACGCCGTCCTCGAGTGGTACCACCCGCCGTATGTGCACGCCCGGTTCATCGACCCCGACGTGAGCAAGGCGGAGAAGCTGGTCCCGCCGGTCGACGCCTACCACTACGACATCTTCGACCCGCACATGCTCACCTCCGTGCCGGGCCCGCGCCCGCTGCCGCCGCGCCGGCCGGGCGAGCTCGGCCCGGCGGAGCGCAGCCAGAAGTGGATCTACCGTCTCTTCCGCGCCGGCCTGTTCGGGCCGGACGACGTCCCGGACGTCGGCCCGCTGCCCGAAGCGCTGAACAAGGGCGACATCCGGTCCTGGGGCAACGACTCCTTCTGGTTGTTCCCGAACTTCTCGGTGCAGATCTGGGCGCGGAACTTCTACATCACGTACCAGTACTGGCCCGAGGCGGTCGACTCGCACACCTACGAGCTCGACATCTACTTCCCGCCGCCCAAGAACGCCCAACAGCGGCTCGCCCAGGAGCTGGTCTCCGACAGCACCATCGAGTTCGCCATGCAGGACTCCAACACCGTCGAGGCGACCCACTCGGCGCTTGCGACCCGCGCGAACCAGCAGTTCCACCTGTCCGACCAGGAGCTGCTCATCCGCAACTTCCACAAGGTCATCCGCGACGCGGTGGACGCCCACCGGTCGGCCGAGAAGTAGGAGGAGCTCCGGTGACCACCGCCGCTCGGGCCCTGCCCGAAGCATTCCGCGACCTCGAACCGTACGTCGCCGACTGGGCGCTGCCCACCCGCCAGGAGCGGTACGACATGCGTCTGTCGAAGCCCTTCGAGGAGCTGGTCGAGTTCTACGACGCCGTCGCCCCGCGGGCGGAGGAGGCGATCGACCACCTCGACGCCCTCGGTCTGAACGCCCTGCCCGAGGAAGCCACCCGGCTGCTGCGCCTGCTCTACTCGCTGGTCCTGGTGTCGTACGCGGTGAACGTCTTCAAGCAGCCCCGCATCCCCGACTCCGGCTCGGCGTTCTTCGACACCGTCGCCGAGCCGGCCGTCTGACGCGGTCTGACCGCCCGACCGTCCGACCAGTAACAGGAGGAGCGATGGACAGCACGGACGTACCCCGCACCGAGAAGCCGTCCCGGCTCGTGCACCGCACACCGAAGCAGGACGGGGAGGGGGTCGCGTGAGCCGGCGCCGCACCGCGCTCGTCACCGGCGGCGCGTCCGGCATCGGGCGGGCCATCGCCCTGCGCCTCGCCGAGGACGGTTACGCCACCGCCGTGCTCGACCTCGACGCGGAGGGAGCCGAGAAGGTGGCCTCCGAGTGCCGTGAGAAGGGGTACGAGGCGGTCGCCTTCGGCGGCGTCGACGTGTCCGACCGGGCCCAGGTGAACGCCGCCGTCCAGCGGGTGCGTGACACGCTCGGGCCCGTGCTGGCCCTCGTCAACAACGCCGGTGTGACCGGAACCAGGGCGTTCTTGAAGATCAGCGACGAGCAGTGGGACCAGCAGCTCGCCGTGAACCTGAGCGGTCCCTTCTACCTGTGCCAGGCGGTCCTGCCGGACATGATCGAGGAAGGCTGGGGGCGGATCGTGAACATCTCGTCCTCCAGCTTCCACTCGGGACAGCCGTACATGACGCACTACGTGGCGGCCAAGTCCGGTCTCGTCGGCCTCACCAAATGCCTGGCCCTCGAATTCGGCCCGCACGGCATCACGGTGAACACGATCCCACCCGGCTTCATCGACACCCCGATGCTGCGCGAGTCGGAGCGCAAGGGCCTGATCGGCGGCTCGGTCGACCATCACGCCGGGCTCACGCCGGTACGGCGCCCGGGCCGGCCCGAGGACATCGCGGCCGCGTGTGCCTTCCTGGTCTCCGAGGAGGCGGGTTACGTCACCGGGCAGGTCATCGGAGTCAACGGCGGTCGGAACACCTGACGCCGTCACCGCCGCCGGGGCATAACGCGGGGTCGGCGCCGTGGTCTTGACCGGCGCCGACCCCGCGTTCTGTTGGCCGCTTCGCCGACACCCATGCCCGTCTCGGCATGATGCCGGGAGCAGGCACCACCGTTCTACGATCAGCCGGCCCACGCACGCCGCCACCCTCGACGAAGCGCACCGAGGACCCCAGACCATGCGGTCTGGGGTCCTCAGCCTCCACCCACGGGCGCGGATTCAGCCGGAGGCTTCGTCGTGGCGGTACACCTGGCCGCCCTTCATCACGAACCGGACGTCCTCGGTCACACCGATGTCGGCCAGCGGGTCGCCGGGCACCGCGATGACGTCGGCGAGGAGTCCGGCCTCGAGGCGGCCCCGGTCGTCGGCGTCGATGAGTTCGGCGGCGACGGTCGTGGCCGCCCGGATCGCCTGCAGGGGCGCCATGCCGCGGTCGACGAGGGCGACGAGCTCCTTGGCGCCCTTGCCGTGCGGGATCGCGGGCGCGTCGGTGCCGCAGGCGATGCGGACCCCGCGCTCGATGGCCTGGCCGATGGTGGCCCGAGAGCGGGGGAAGACGTCGGCTGCCTTGGCCTGCAGCTCGGGGGCCGCGTGCGAGACGTCCATGCCCTCGGTGAGGTAGGTGGTCGCGACGAGGAACGTTCCGCGCTCCACCATCAGGTCGAGCGTCTCGTGGCTCGCGAGGGAGCCGTGCTCGATGCAGTCGATGCCCGCGTCGAGCGCGGCACGGATCGCGGTGTCGCCCATGCAGTGGGCGGCCACCTTGAGGCCCGCACGGTGGGCCTCGTCGACGATCGCCCGCAGCTCCTCGTCGGAGTACTGCTGGGCGCCGGCCGGACCGGTGTGCGACATGACCCCGTTGGAGGCGCAGACCTTGATGACCTGCGCGCCGTGCTTGATCTGGTAGCGCACCGCCTTGCGGACCTCGCTGACCCCGTTGGCGATGCCCTCTTCGACGCTCAGCTCCATGATGTGCGGCGCGAACGCCTGGAACATGGTCGGGTCGAGATGTCCGCCGGTGGGCGTGATGGCGTGGCCCGCGGGCACCACCCGCGGGCCCTCGATCCAGCCGAGGTCGATCGCCTTCTTCAGGGCCACGTCCAGGAGGAGTCCACCGGTCTGCACGAACAGGCCGAGGTTGCGCACCGTCGTGAATCCGGACCTGAGTGTCCGGCGCGCGTTGGCGACGGCGCGCAGGGTGCGTACGGCGGGGTCGTCCTGCACCGGGTTGAGGGGGCTGCGGTGGTCGGGGCCGCCCAGGAGAAGGTTGACTTCCATGTCCATCAGCCCCGGCAGCAGGGTGAGGTCGCCGAGATCGAGCACCACGGCGTCCTTCGGCACCGAGGTGGGTGCGACCTCGACGATGCGCTCCCCCTCGATCAGGAGCTCCCCCGGCCGGACGTACTCGCCCTTGTCGACGTCGAGCAGGCGGGCGGCGCGCAGGAGGACGGGCGGTTGCGGTGTGCGGGGTCGGGGCATCGTGCGGCTCCTTCGATCGTTCGGCCAAAGGGGACGTCGTCCGCGGGCCGGCATACGGATCGACCGAGGTCGCGGCCTGGCGGGCCCGCGGCTCACCTGCCGGATCGGCGACCGGCCTCGCGCGCGGGCCGATGCCGGCGGGCCGAAAGGGTCAGACGGCGGGTTCGAGGATCGCGTCGATGCTCGACGGGCCGGCGTCGGGGACCCTGGGCTGGCGCCACGCCTCCACCGGGAAGGCGACGGTCACCAGCGAGCAGAACAGCCACAGCAGGCGCGTGTCCTCCTCGGATATGTCGTCCATCTCGACCTTCTCCAAGTAGGAGGTGCCGGACTCGAGAAGCGGGAAAGCGGCGTTGTAGAAGGCGTCGAGCTCCTCCATGGTGCTGGCGATGCGCTTGGCGTAGCGCGCACTTTCGCTCGGGATCGCCCAGTCCGCGAACGGCTCGAGGCCGGCGAATTCGGGGGGAAAGACAGTGGCCATGGTTGGTCTCCTCGGATCAGGAAGCTGCCTGCGTCTGGACCTGCCGCTGCTGGTGATCGCGCACGTACTGGTACGTGGTGTTGTGGAGGTGACGCAGCAGGACCTCCTGGTCGTTGAGCGGGAAATCCGTCACCGCCCGCGACTCCAGCATGGTCTGCGTCGCCTCGAGGGTGTTGCCGTCCTGGAGGCCGTACTCCTTGAACGAGACGACGGCGAGCTCCTGTTGCAGGCGCTGGAAGGCGTTCTTCGGCGGGACGAAGTAGCACGTCCCCTCGAAGATGTGGGTGTTGTAGGACGTCGGCCAGTAGTGGTAGGTGAGCACCCAGTTCGGCCGCCAGATCAGCAGCATGAAGTTCGGGAAGAACACGAAGGAGTCCATGCCCCAGCGGGGGTCCCGGGTCGGGTTGACGGCAGGTGGCAGATCCTCCGTGGCCATGCCGATGTCGGGCGCGTCCCAGGGACCGAAGAGCCCGCTGCGCAGTGCGCCCTCGATCGGCTTGACCATCTTGCGGTCGAGCGGCGGCGCGATGCCGCCCCAGGACGACACCATCCCGTGGGGGCCGTCCACGTCGTAGGAGAGCGCCTCGTAGCCGTACTTCTGGATCTTGCGCCGCTCCTCGGCCATGTACTGCCCGCCGTGCAGGATCGGCGCGTGGTAGAACTCGGCGAACGCGTCGATGAACAGCTTCCAGTTGCTGCCGATCTCGGCGCGGTACTTGTGCACCTGCGTCAGCTTGTCGAACGGGTAGCCCTCGATACCGGCCGCGAACTTGCCGAGGTAGTCGCGCAGCGGCGTCTTGTTCTCCGGATCGAGGTTCACGAAGATGAACCCCTCCCACACCTCCGCCTGGACACCCTTCAGCCCGTAGTCGGACTTGTCGAGGTCGAAGAACTCGCCTTCCTGCTGGACGAAGGTGAGTTTCCCCTCGAGGTCGTAGCGCCAGGCGTGGTACTTGCAGGTGAACTGCCGGCAGACCCCGCTCGTCTCCTCGCGCGGGAAGTCGTTCCACACCAGCTTGTTGCCGCGGTGCCGGCACACGTTGTGGAACGCGCGCACCTCGCCGTCCGAGCCCCTCACGACGATCACGGACGCGCCCGCCGCGTCCAGCTCCTTGGTGAAGAAACTCCCCTTCTTCGGCAGTTGCTCGACGCGGCCGACGTTCAGCCACGTCCGGCGGAAGATCGCGTCACGCTCCAGCTCGTAGAACTCGGGGGAAATCGAGTCCTCGAACGAGAGGGGCTCCGTCCCGATCTTGAAGTGCTGGGTCCAACTGCCCGCATCGGGCTTGGGGAAGTGCGCCATGGATCTGCCCTCCGGTCGGTTCCACAGAGCTCGACGATAACATGGATACCTGATTGAGAGAATCCCGTTCTCGGCAGGGATCGTCAACCCTTTCTGTGAACAGGTACGCCATGAGCGAGGGGGAGATCCTGGTGATGTCGTCACTGGGTCCGGCGTCCAGGCGGCAGCGGCGACCCGCGCACGGCGCGCGGAACCGGAAGCGGCTCAACCTGGGCGGCTCGCGCTCGGCTTGGCCACCGGCCACCGACAGAGGACCGCGGAGCGCTCAAGGGTGTTGACCCGGGGCGAAAGACCACCCACGGGACGGCTGGCATGCTCTCCGACGTGCTGAGCGAGAACCAACAGCACAGCAACTACTTTGCTTGCAGTACCAAACCGGGCTGGTTCCAACCCGGCTGGTGTTGATCGTGTAAGACCTGTCAGTCCGCTGGGCCGCAGGCGACGTGAGCCAGGAATCCCCCTGCGTCAGCTGGGGGAGGGTTCAAAACGTTGCAGGTTCGCGGTCAGGTGTTCCCGGCCGATGGGGCAGCTCGCCGCTCCGGAACACCTCGGTGACGTCCATCGAGCCGATCGGAGCGGCGGCCGCGGCCAGGGCCTGAGCCTTGAACGCCCGTGCGGCCACACTCAACCGGTGCCGCACCGAACCGGCTCCGTCGTCGTCGATGTCCGCAGTCCGCCGGTCGCCGCAGAACCTGACGTCATCCGCGCCTGACTCGATGGCCTCCAGCACCATCTGCCGGACTCGCGCGTCGGATCCGTACAGATCCGTGTCGACCATGACGGCCTGCGGTCCCGGATCGAGAGTCGGCGGCGCCGCCAACCAGGTGTCGAGATCGGCGGCTTGGGCCCCGAGGATCCGCAACGGCCGGGGATCGGCATGGTCCGTGGTGAGGACTGCGGCGTCCCAGCCGGCCATCACCTGATCGAACAACCAGCCTCCGGCGGACCGCACCACCCCGGCCGTGGTCGGCGCGACCACCACGAGCCATTGCCTCAGGAATCGCCCGCCGACGGGACCAGCTGCCGGGTGAGTGACCTGGCGTACTCCTGGAAAACCTCGTCCAGCGGAATCGAAGGGTCGAGCAGCCACGATGTCTCCATCCCGTTGAGAAACGCGATGATCTCCACGGCCTTCACGGCCGGATCCAGGTCGGTGCGGTACGTGCCCGTGTGCTGGCCCCGCCGGATCTCCTCGGCGACGATGTTCACGGCGGACCGGTATCTGCTGAGGAAGCGTCCGTGCAGCGGGGCGTCGGAGTTGAGGTTCTCGATCAGGAGCACGGCGAACATGCTGACCAGGTCCGGCGCCTGCCGGAACCGCTCGGCGCGCCCTTCGATGCGCTCGATGATGTCGCCCGGCAGATCCCTGCTGGCCTCGTCATAGGCGTCGCGGGCGTCGAGTACGGCATGCAGCAACTGCTCCTTGGACTCGAAGTGATGGAGCAGGCCCGCCGAGCTGACGCCCGCCTCACGGGCGATCTGCCCGAGCGTGATGCTGCGCCACCCGTTCCGCGTCAGCAGCCGCTGAGCGACCGTCAGAATTCGCTGCCTGCGCTCCTCTCCCTTGGCCAGGAGCGTGGCATACGGCCGTGAACTGGACACCGGGCCCCCTTCAACCAACCTACTGAATCGACAGTAGGTTGGTTACCCAGGCGCGACAAGACTCTCACCCGAACGAAACCTGACGCCGCCCGACGCGGCCTCGCGACCATGTGCCGTCTCACGGCCCGGGCCCCGCGGCAGGGCGCTCCGTGACAGGCAGAAGCCCGGCTCGCGCCACGCGCCGGGCCGGGCTCGTTCAGCTGTGACTTGTGGGCCTACTGACCTGCTGACCTACTGCAGCTTCTGCTTCATCTCGTCCAGTCTCGCGAGGATCGGGTAGCCGGTGACGCTCAGCGCGTTGCCGTGGCCGGTCTGGTGGATGTCGAAGACGGACTGGATCGCGGCATGGAAACCCTGCACGTCCAGCGTCTGGTTCACGGC
>NZ_JBSFWK010000040.1:0-84888 GCF_053594815.1 Streptomyces sp. NPDC002577
TTTTGGCACGCTGTTGAGTTCTCAAGGAACGGACGCTTCCTTTGTACTCACCCGAGAGACTCTCTCAGGCTTTCCTCCGGGCGCTTCCCTTCGGTGTTTCCAACCTTACCAGATCCGTTTTCCGTTCCGTTCCCGGTCGGAATTCATTTCCGGTGGCCGTTGGAGGGCCTTTTGCCTTTGGTTCGCCTTGCGGCTTCCCTTTCGGCGGATCCGACTTTATCAGAGGTTCTGAGTCGAATTTTCCGCCTCGTCCGCGATGCCCCTTGGCTCACGAGTGTGCCGGGTGCCCCGCTGGCGGAGCCGTAAACGTACTGGAGCGGGGTGCCTCGATGCAAATCGAGGCACCCCGCTCCTGGCCGGAGTCCGACGGACCGTCAGACGTCCACAACCACTGGGAGAATCATCGGGCGTCGGCGGTAGTTGTCCGAGACCCACTTGCCCAGCGTGCGGCGGATGAGCTGCTGCAGCTGGTGGGGGTCGACGACGCCGTCCTGGGCCGTACGCTCCAGGGCCTCCCGGATCTTCGGGATCACGTCGTCGAAGGCCGAGTCCTCGATGCCGGAGCCGCGGGCGTGAATGTGCGGGCCGCCGGTGACCTTGCCGGTGGTGGAGTCGACCACGACGAAGACCGAGATGAGGCCCTCTTCGCCGAGGATGCGGCGGTCCTTGAGCGAGGTCTCCGTGACGTCGCCGACGGAGAGGCCGTCCACGTAGACGTAACCGGCCTGGACCTTGCCGGAGATCTTCGCCTTTCCCTCGACGAGGTCGACGACGACGCCGTCCTCGGCGATGACGATCCGGTCGTGCGGGACGCCCGTGAGGGCGCCGAGCTCGGCGTTGGCGCGCAGATGGCGCCATTCACCGTGGACCGGCATCAGGTTCTTGGGTCGGCAGATGTTGTAGAAGTACAGGAGCTCGCCGGCCGAGGCATGGCCGGAAACGTGCACCTTGGCGTTGCCCTTGTGGACGACGTTGGCGCCCCAGCGGGTCAGCCCGTTGATGACGCGGTAGACCGCGGTCTCGTTGCCCGGGATGAGCGAGGACGCGAGGATCACCGTGTCGCCCTGGACGATGCGGATCTGGTGGTCGCGGTTGGCCATGCGGGACAGGGCCGCCATCGGCTCGCCCTGGGAGCCCGTACAGACCAGCACGACCTCGCTGTCCGGGAGGTCGTCGAGCGCCCTGACGTCGACCACCAGGCCGGGCGGGACCCGCAGGTATCCGAGGTCGCGTGCGATGCCCATGTTGCGGACCATCGAGCGGCCGACGAAGGCGACCCGGCGGCCGTACTCGTGGGCCGCGTCCAGGATCTGCTGAATGCGGTGGACGTGGCTGGCGAAGCTGGCGACGATGATGCGCTTGCGGGCTCCGGCGAAGACCTGACGCAGCACGTTGGAGATGTCGCGCTCGTGTGGCGTGAAGCCCGGGACCTCGGCGTTCGTCGAGTCCGACAGGAGGAGGTCGATGCCCTCCTCGCTGAGCCGCGCGAAGGCGTGCAGGTCCGTGAGGCGGTTGTCCAGCGGGAGCTGGTCCATCTTGAAGTCGCCGGTGTGGACGACCATGCCCGCGGGCGTACGGATGGCGACGGCCAGCGCGTCCGGAATGGAGTGGTTGACCGCGACGAATTCGCAGTCGAAGGGTCCGATGCGCTCGCGGTGGCCCTCGGCGACCTCGAGTGTGTAGGGGCGGATGCGGTGCTCCTGGAGCTTGGCCTCGATCAGGGCGAGGGTCAGCTTGGAGCCGATCAGCGGGATGTCCGGCTTCTCGCGGAGCAGGAACGGCACGCCGCCGATGTGGTCCTCGTGGCCGTGTGTGAGGACGATGCCCTCGATGTCGTCGAGGCGGTCCCTGATGGACGTGAAGTCCGGGAGGATCAGGTCGACTCCGGGCTGCTCCTCCTCGGGGAAGAGCACTCCGCAGTCGACGATCAGCAGGCGGCCGTCGTACTCGAAGACGGTCATGTTCCGGCCGATCTCGCCGAGGCCGCCCAGCGGGGTGACGCGGAGGCCCCCTTCCGGCAGCTTCGGCGGTGCGCCGAGTTCAGGATGCGGATGACTCAAAAGACTCTCCTACCCATGCGCGCCACGTACCGGTCGGGCACGTGGCGCGCATGACGTTCGTGCATGTGTGTATGGATGGAAGCCAGGTCCCTGACCTGCGCATTCTGCGTATTCAGTTATGAAGTCTGTGGTCAGAGCTCGTGATCAGAGCTCTACCCCGCCGGCGTCGAGGTCGACCTTGAGCTGGGCGGTTTCCTCGGGCGTCAGCTCGACGAGGGGCAGACGCAGCGGTCCGGCGGGCAGGCCCTGGAGTGCGAGTGCGGCCTTGGTCGTGATGACGCCCTGCGTGCGGAACATGCCGGTGAAGACCGGGAGCAGCTTCTGGTGGATCTCGGTGGCCTTCTGGACGTCGCCGTTCGTGTGGGCGTCGAGCATGGCGCGCAGCTCGGGCGTGACGACGTGGCCGACGACCGAGACGAAGCCGATGGCGCCCACGGAGAGCAGCGGCAGGTTGAGCATGTCGTCGCCCGAGTACCAGGCGAGGCCCGAGCGGGCGATGGCCCAGCTGGCGCGGCCGAGGTCGCCCTTGGCGTCCTTGTTGGCGACGATGCGCGGGTGCTCCGCCAGACGCACGATCGTCTCGGTGTTGATCGGTACGCCGCTGCGGCCCGGGATGTCGTAGAGCATCACGGGCAGCTCGGTGGCGTCGGCGATCGCGGTGAAGTGCCGGTAGAGGCCTTCCTGCGGCGGCTTGTTGTAGTACGGCGTGACGGTCAGCAGGCCGTGAGCGCCGGCCTTCTCGGCGGCGCGGGCCAGCTCGATGCTGTGGTGCGTGTCGTTCGTGCCGACGCCGGCCACGACGTGGGCTCGGTCGCCGACGGCCTCCAGTACGGCTCGTACGAGCTCGGTTTTCTCCGCGTCGCTGGTGGTCGGGGACTCGCCGGTGGTGCCGTTGACGACCAGGCCGTCGTTGCCTGCGTCCACCAGATGGGCGGCGAGCCGCTGCGCGCCGTCGAGGTCGAGTGCGCCGTCCGCCGTGAACGGCGTGACCATGGCGGTGAGGACCCGCCCGAAGGGGGTCTGCGGAGTAGAGGTCGGAGCCATGGGTAACACGCTACTCGCTGCTCAGCGCGGGGTCCCCCCTCGGGGCATGCGACAAGTCGCTACATATGTGGAGCCCGGCACTGCCTGCTCGGGGGTTCAAGCAGTGCCGGGTCCGTTTGATCAGGCTAGATGAACTTCGCTAAATGCCGCAATACGGACACTTCACTCGGCTGATGCGCACATCTGTACCGGCATGCCCTGTCGTGTCCCCCGCGCCAGTAATCGCTAGGGAGCCACGCGTCCGTTGGCGTTGAAGGCCGCGTACGTGAGCGGCATGAGCTTCGCCCACTCCGCCTCCATCTTCTCGCCGACCATCTCGATCTCCCGCTGCGGGAAGGACGGGACCTTCGCCAGCTCGTGCTGCGTACGCAGGCCGAGGAAGTGCATCAGCGAGCGCGCGTTGCACGTGGCGTACATCGACGAGAACAGGCCGACCGGGAGGACCGAGCGGGCCACCTCGCGCGCCACACCCGCCGCGAGCATCTCCTGGTACGCCTCGTACGACTCGCGGTACGAGTCCTCCATCACGCGGCCGACGAGCTCCTGCTGCGCCTGGGTGCCCTCGACGAAGACGTACTTGCCGGGGCGGCCCTCCTGGACCAGCTTGCGGGACTCGTCCGGGACGTAGAAGACGGGCTGCAGCTCCCGGTAACGCCCGGACTCCTCGTTGTACGACCAGCCGACGCGGTGGCGCATGAACTCGCGGAAGACGAAGATCGGGGCGCTGATGAAGAACGTCATCGAGTTGTGCTCGAAGGGGCTGCCGTGCCGGTCCCGCATCAGGTAGTTGATCAGGCCCTTGGAGCGCTCCGGGTCCTTCTTCAGCTCGTCCAGGGACTGCTCCCCGGCGGTGGAGACGCGGGCGGCCCACAGCACGTCGGAGTCGCTCGCCGCGTGCTTCACCAGCTCCACGGTGACATCGCTGCGGAAGCTGGGCTTGGGGTCGTCTGCGGGGGTGTCGGTCACGGCTCGGAGGGTCCTTCCATCACTTCTCTCGGGCGGCGCCCACTCTACGGCCCGGCTCTGACAACCGGCCGATCCAGGAGTGCCGCGACATTCGGCGTCGAACTTCGGAGAATTCCCCAAATCAGGGCACCATGGGAGATCGCCGAGCGTCTGTGTAGGTAGCAGCGTTCCGTTCGATTCATCCGAGGAGAAGCACCACCCATGTTCCGTCGGCGCGAGCCCGTCCCGTTCGCCTTCATCGCCGAAGCCGGCAAGTTCCGCAGCAACGTCACTCCCCCTCCCCGCGAACGCGTCAGCGCCGGCCAGGTCGCCGGACGGACGCTCATCGGGCTCACCGTGGTCGCCGGGCTCGTGGGCTCCCTGCTCTTCGGGGTGCCCGCACTGTCGGCCGACCAGTCGCCTGCGCATACGCAGCAGTCCGAGGCGTCCCAGGGCCGCTGACGCGACCTGACCCGCCTGAGCGGCGTGGTACGTACGCCCCTGGGCCCCCTTGGGCCCTCCATGGCCCCCACGGGTGGTAGGCGGGGGCGCGGCTCGGTAGCCTCCTCGGGCACAGACCCGTGCGTGATCGAGTGAGGAACAGTCGTGCCCCTGCCCTTCCTGACCGCAGACCGCGCGTTCGACGAGGCAGCCGGCGATGTCGCGCTGCCCTTCGACGACCGCGACCGGTGGCGGCGCCCCTACCGGCCGGGGCCGTGGCGTGTGGGTGCCGCCGCGCTTCTGCTGCTGCTGGCGTCCTACGTCCTCGTCGCCGCCGTGATCATCACCTTTGCCGGCCAGTCGTCGGGCGGCTCCGCCTGCGGGGCTCTGGCCCTGCTCATCATCGTGAGTGCGCTGCGGCTGCTGCGGGTGGGCACATGGGTGAGCGCGCACGGTCTGCGCCGTGTGCGCTTCTTCGTCACCCGGACGGTGCCCTGGGCGCAGGTGGCGGGCGCGCGGACGGTTCAGCAGCCGGTGCGCTGGCTGGGTCTGCCGCGGACCGTGCAGGGCCAGGCCCTCGTTCTCGTACGCGCGGACGGCGAGCAGGAGCCGCTGCTCACCACTCACGACGCCGACTTCCTGGCCCGCCTCGAGGCGTTCGACCGGGCGGCCGACTCCGTCGAGGCCTGGGCTTACGAGTACCGGGCCTAGGGCCGTCAGGCCCGCGGCGCCGCCAGGCGGTCAGACCCTGATCTGCTTCCCGTCGTGCAGGGCGATCGCGCGCTGCATCGCCTTGCGGGCTCGCGGGGTGTCGCGGGCGTCGTGGTAGGCGACCGCGAGGCGGAACCAGCAGCGCCAGTCGTCCGGTGAGTCCTCCGTCTCGGCCTTTCGCTTGAGGAACACGGCGTCGGCCGAGTCGCGGTCGATGCGGCCGCCGGGCGTACGGACGAGCTCGTCCACGGGCAGGCCGCCCTCGGCGTCGAGCTCGGCGGCGAGCCGGTTGGCCCTCTGCACGAACTGCGTGTTCTTCCAGAGGAACCACAGGCCGATGACCGGCAGGATCAGCACCGCGACACCGAAGGTGACGGTGAGCGCGGTGCCCTGCTGTATCAGCATCACGCCGCGGCTGCCGACCAGGACGAAGTAGACGACCAGGACGGCAGCCGTGACGAAGTAAGTGATCTTTGCGCGCATCTCTTCAGCTCTTGCGTCGGATGGGCTCGTGCGTCAGCCGAGGTCCAGGAAGTTTTCCAGGCCGAAGGTCAGGCCCGGAGTGGACACCACGCGGCGGACGCCGAGCAGGATGCCCGGCATGAAGCTGCTGTGGTGCAGCGAGTCGTGGCGGATGGTGAGCGTCTCGCCCTCGCCGCCCAGCAGCACCTCCTGGTGTGCGAGGAGGCCGCGCAGCCGGACCGCGTGCACGGGGACGCCGTCGACGTTCGCGCCCCGGGCGCCGTCGAGCGCGGTGACCGTGGCGTCGGGCTGGGGCGCGCTGCCCGCCTGCGCACGGGCCGCGGCGATGAGCTGGGCCGTGCGTGTGGCGGTGCCGCTGGGGGCGTCGGCCTTGTTCGGGTGGTGCAGCTCGACGACCTCGACGGACTCGAACAGCGGCGCGGCGATCTGCGCGAATTTCATGGTCAGGACCGCGCCGATGGAGAAGTTCGGCGCGATCAGCACGCCGGTCTCCGGCGACGCCGCCAGCCAGGTGTTCAGCTGCGCGAGGCGCTCGTCGGTCCAGCCCGTCGTACCGACGACGGCGTGGATGCCGTGCCGTACGCAGAAGTCGAGGTTTTCCATCACCGATGCGGGCGTGGTCAGCTCGACGGCGACCTGGGCGCCGGTCTCCGCCAGCGTCTCGAGCTTGTCGCCGCGGCCCAGGGCCGCGACCAGTTCCATGTCCTCGGCGGCCTCGACGGCCTTGACCGCCTCGGAGCCGATACGCCCCTTGGCGCCGAGTACCGCCACGCGCAGCTTGCTCATCCCATGTTCCTTACGTTCCTGACGGGAGCGGGGAGCCCCCCGTACGGCGATCAGGCGATCAGGGGACCGCCATCACGGCGGTCCCGGGCCGCACACCGCGCGGCCCGGAAACCGCCCTCAGCGCGGTCAGGAGACCGCTTCCTGCAGACGCGCGGCCTGCTTGTCCTTCAGCGGGCCGATGACCGACAGAGACGGCCGCTGCCCCAGGATGTCGCGAGCCACCTCGCGGACGTCGTCCGGGGTGACCGTCGTTATGTTCGCCAGCATGTCGTCGACCGACATCTGCTCGCCCCAGCACAGCTCGCTCTTGCCGATACGGTTCATGAGCGCGCCGGTGTCCTCCAGGCCGAGGACGGTGGAGCCGGAGAGCTGGCCGACGGCGCGGGTGATCTCCTCGTCGGACAGGCCGTGCTCGGCGACGTGCTCGAGCTCGTCACGGCAGATCTTGAGCACGTCGTGCACCTGGCTGGGCCGGCATCCGGCGTAGACGCCGAAGAGACCGCAGTCCGCGAAGCCCGAGGTGTACGAGTACACGCTGTAGGCCAGGCCGCGCTTCTCCCGGACCTCCTGGAAGAGGCGGGACGACATGCCGCCGCCGAGCGCCGTGTTGAGCACGCCCATGGCCCAGCGCCGCTCGTCGGTGCGGGCGAGGCCCGGCATACCGAGGACGACATGGGCCTGCTCGGTCTTGCGGCCGAGCAGTTCGACGCGGCCGGCGGCACGGATCGCCTTGTGGCCCTCACGCGGGCCGAGCGGTTCGGCCGCGGTCCCCGAGAGGGCTCCGGCCTTCTCGAAGGCGGTGCGGACCTGGCGTACGACCTTGGCGTGGTCGACGTTGCCCGCGGCCGTCACGACCAGGTGCGTCGGGTCGTAGTGGCGCTTGTAGAAGCGGCGGATGCGGTCGGCCGTAAGGGCGTTGACCGTGTCGACGGTGCCGAGGACCGGGCGGCCGAGGGGGGTGTCACCGAGCATCGTGTGCGCGAACAGGTCGTGGACGCAGTCGCCCGGGTCGTCCTCGGTCATCGCGATCTCTTCGAGGATGACGCCGCGCTCGGCGTCGACGTCCTCCTCCTGGATCAGGGAGCCCGTCAGCATGTCGCAGACGACGTCGATCGCGAGGGGCAGGTCGGTGTCGAGCACGCGCGCGTAGTAGCACGTGTACTCCTTCGCCGTGAAGGCGTTCATCTCGCCGCCGACCGCGTCGATGGCGGCGGAGATGTCGAGCGCGCTACGGCGTGACGTGCCCTTGAAGAGGAGGTGCTCGAGGTAGTGGGTGGCGCCGTTCAGCGTCGGGGTCTCGTCGCGGGAACCGACGTGCGCCCAGATGCCAAAGGTCGCGGAGCGTACGGAGGGCAGGGTCTCGGTGACGACGCGCAGGCCGCCCGGCAGGGTCGTACGGCGGACCGTGCCGATGCCGTCCTTGCCCTTGAGGAGGGTTTGGGTACGGGCGACGGCCCGCGCCTCCGAAGAGGTGCGGGCCGTCGCCTTGGAGCTACGGGACGTCACTTGTCGGCGTCGTCCTTCTTCTCGTCAGAGCCCGCGGCGGAGCCGCTGTCGGACTCGGTCTCGCCCTCGATCACGGGGATGAGGGAGAGCTTGCCGCGGGAGTCGATCTCGGCGATCTCGACCTGGACCTTCTGGCCCACGCCCAGCACGTCCTCGACGTTCTCCACGCGCTTGCCGCCGGCGAGCTTGCGGATCTGCGAGATGTGCAGCAGGCCGTCCTTGCCGGGCATCAGGGACACGAAGGCACCGAAGGTGGTGGTCTTCACGACCGTGCCCAGGTAGCGCTCGCCGACCTCCGGCATCGTCGGGTTGGCGATGCTGTTGATCGTGGTGCGGGCGGCCTCGGCGGCCGGGCCGTCGGAGGCACCGATGTAGATGGTGCCGTCGTCCTCGATGGTGATCTCGGCGCCCGTGTCCTCCTGGATCTGGTTGATCATCTTGCCCTTGGGGCCGATGACCTCGCCGATCTTGTCCACGGGGATCTTGACGGTGATGATCCGCGGGGCGTTCGGGGACATCTCGTCCGGGCGGTCGATCGCCTCCATCATCACGTCGAGGATGTGGAGACGGGCGTCGCGGGCCTGCTTGAGGGCCGCGGCCAGGACGGAGGCCGGGATGCCGTCCAGCTTGGTGTCCAGCTGGAGGGCGGTCACGAACTGCTTCGTGCCGGCGACCTTGAAGTCCATGTCACCGAAGGCGTCCTCCGCACCGAGGATGTCGGTGAGGGTGACGTAGTGCGTCTCGCCGTCGATCTCCTGGGAGATCAGGCCCATGGCGATACCGGCGACGGGGGCCTTCAGCGGCACACCGGCGTTCAGCAGCGACATGGTGGAGGCGCAGACCGAACCCATGGACGTCGAGCCGTTGGAGCCGAGGGCCTCGGACACCTGACGGATCGCGTACGGGAACTCCTCGCGCGTGGGCAGCACCGGCACGAGCGCGCGCTCGGCCAGGGCGCCGTGGCCGATCTCGCGGCGCTTCGGGGAGCCGACGCGGCCGGTCTCACCGGTGGAGTACGGCGGGAAGTTGTAGTTGTGCATGTAGCGCTTGCGGGTCACCGGGGAAAGGGTGTCCAGCTGCTGCTCCATGCGGAGCATGTTCAGGGTGGTGACGCCCAGGATCTGGGTCTCGCCACGCTCGAACAGGGCCGAGCCGTGGACCCGCGGGATCGCCTCGACCTCGGCGGCGAGCGTACGGATGTCCGTGACGCCGCGGCCGTCGATGCGCTTCTTCTCCTTGATGACGCGCTCACGGACCAGGGTCTTGGTCAGCGAGCGGTACGCGGCGGAGATCTCCTTCTCGCGGCCCTCGAACTGCGGGATCAGCTTCTCGGCGGCAAGGCCCTTCACGCGGTCCAGCTCGGCCTCGCGCTGCTGCTTGCCCGCGATGGTGAGCGCCTGGGCGAGCTCGTCCTTGACGGCGGCGGTGAGCGCCTCCAGGACGTCGTCCTGGTAGTCCAGGAAGATCGGGAACTCGGCGGTCGGCTTCGCGGCCTTGGCAGCGAGGTCGGCCTGGGCCTTGCAGAGGACCTTGATGAACGGCTTCGCGGCCTCCAGACCGGCGGCGACGACCTCCTCGGTCGGCGCCTCGGCGCCGCCCTCGACGAGCTTGATCGTCTTGTCGGTCGCCTCGGCCTCGACCATCATGATCGCGACGTCGCCGTCCTCCAGGGCGCGGCCCGCGACCACCATGTCGAAGACGGCGTCCTCGAGCTCGGTGTGCGTCGGGAACGCGACCCACTGACCGCGGATCAGCGCGACGCGGACGCCGCCGATCGGGCCGGAGAAGGGCAGACCGGCCAGCTGCGTGGACGCGGACGCGGCGTTGATCGCGACGACGTCGTACAGGTGGTCGGGGTTGAGCGCCATGATCGTCGCCACGACCTGGATCTCGTTGCGCAGGCCCTTCTTGAAGGACGGGCGCAGCGGGCGGTCGATCAGACGACAGGTGAGGATGGCGTCCTCGGAGGGACGGCCCTCACGGCGGAAGAAGCTGCCGGGGATCTTGCCGGCGGCGTACATCCGCTCCTCGACGTCCACCGTCAGGGGGAAGAAGTCGAGCTGGTCCTTGGGGTTCTTGGAAGCTGTGGTGGCCGACAGCACCATGGTGTCGTCGTCCAGATACGCCACGGCGGAGCCGGCGGCCTGCTTGGCCAGGCGGCCCGTCTCGAAGCGGATGGTACGGGTGCCGAAGGAGCCGTTGTCGATGACGGCTTCGGCGTAGTGGGTCTCGTTCTCCACCAGCGGAATCTCCTCGTTTTCGTCCCCGAGCCCGTGTGGCGGGGGACGGTGGCGGAGAAGCGCGCCTTGTGTGCTGGCCGGTCTTCGATCGAAGCACCCGGGGATTGGGTCCGGGGGCCACTACCGAGGACCGGCGGCGGCTAGGGCGCTCCTCCTCGTTGTGTGGTGCGTGGCCGTACGCTGCGTCGCGCCGCGTACGCCCCATGTGCGATTCGTATTGCGTTGTGAAGCCAGCCTACAAAGTCGCAGCGACACTCCGCACGTACAGCAAAGGGAGCGGCCCCCTGTAGTGGGAACCGCTCCCTTCACGGCGTCTTACTTGGCGCCCGCCGCACCGCGGCGGATGCCGAGGCGCTCGACGAGCACGCGGAAGCGCGCGATGTCCTTCTTGGCCAGGTACTGCAGCAGGCGGCGGCGCTGGCCGACCAGGATCAGCAGACCACGACGGGAGTGGTGGTCGTGCTTGTGGGTCTTGAGGTGCTCGGTCAGGTCCGAGATGCGGCGGGAAAGCAGCGCGACCTGGACCTCGGGGGAGCCGGTGTCGCCCTCCTTGGTGCCGAACTCGGTCATGATCTGCTTCTTCGTAGCGGCGTCGAGCGACACGCGTACTCCTCGTAGTCTTTTCGTGGCCACCGAGTGCCCCTGGTCCACTTCTCAGGGGAGCTTCCGTGACTCGGGAGGCGGGGCTCGCTGGGCGCGGCCTCCAGACACCGGCGCCTGGTGGGGTGCCTGGGTGGTCCGGGGGTGCGTACACAAACGGCCGTCACACAGGGTACCAGCCCGGAAGTGGCCGGTTTCTCCCCCGTGGCCCGCCGCCGCGGCGGACGGTCCTCAGACGCCGCCGCGGACCTTGCCGTAGACGTCGAGGACGGCCAGGCAGACCGGGACCAGGGAGAGCAGCACCAGCGAGTCCGCGAGATCCAGCATGCGGCCCCAGAAGGGGGAGAGCCCCTTCTGCGGCACGATCAGGGCGATCGCGATCAGGAGCAGCACGCCGGCCGCGACCGAGGCGCCGATCCACAGGGTCCGGATGTCGACGGGACCGGTGTTGCCCTTGGCCAGTTCGACGAGGATCTCCATCGGCGGCGAGATGGCGAGGCCGAGCACCAGCAGACCGAGGGTGACGACACCGGCCACGAACAGGCAGGTGACCTGGGCGGTGTAGCGGAACAGGCGCGCCCGCAGCATCGCGGCGAGGCCGGTGCACAGGGCCAGCAGCTGGGCCCAGCCGCTGTCGCTGAAGCCGAGCACCGCGCCGCCCGCGCCGATGACGACGGCGGCGCAGCCGCCGACCAGTCCGAGCAGCAGTTCGTGGCCCCGGCTGGTCTGGGCGACGATGCGCTGGATGTCGACGGCCTCGAGGTCGCCCTCGCGGCCTTCCCGGCGGGCCCGGGCCAGGTCCTCGGGGTTGCGGAAGCCGATCGGCAGCTTGGCGAAGCGGGCCGACCAGCCGGGCAGGAAGCCGACGACGGCCAGGGCGACGACCGATGTGCCGGCGGCGATCTCCCGCGGCTGCGCCTCGGTGAGCACACCGCAGAACACGGCGAGCGTGCCGATGGCGGCGGCCAGCGCGGCGGCCACGAAGGGGGCGTCGCCCTGCGGCAGCAGCATGATCAGCACGACCGAGAAGATCAGTACGGCGACGCAGCCCACGAGGAACTGGAGCCTGCCGGGGCCTTCACCCGCGTCCTGGGGAATGGCACCGGAGCCCGCGATGAGCGCGTGGGGCAGCGCGGAGACGCCCAGCGCCACGGCGGAGCCGCGGTCCTCGTACACCCGGGCCCGTACGCCCGCGAGGGCCGTCAGGGCCAGTGCGGTCACGCCGGCGAGGATGCCCTGGAAGCCGTGCATGTCGTGGCGTATCGGGTCCGCGAACCAGAAGACGAAGCCGAGCATGATCAGCAGCAGCGAGCCGGAGACGAGACCGGCCACCCGCATCAGGTTGTCGTTCCAGCTGCGGATGTCCTGCTTGACCGCGGCGGCGATCGCGTCCACCACGTCGTCCTGGACGGCCGGCGGCAGCGAGTCGGCGAACGTGCGCAGCAGCAGCACCTCGCCGTCCCTGACCCGGTGCTCGACCAACGAACGGCTGGCGTCGAGCACTTGACCCTCGCGGCGTACGAGGTGGTAGCCGGCGGGGCTGGTGTCCGACTGGACCAGGCCCGAGAGTCTGACGATCTCAGGAAAGAGGTCCTGGATCGGCAGGTCCTCCGGCAGCGCGACATCGACACGGCTGTCCGGTGCTGCGATGGTGATTCGGCAGAATCCCGTCGAAGTCCCCGTGCTCACCTGGTAGTTCCCCCTGCTAGACAAGGCTCCTTCACGCCGTTCATACGACGCGGAGCGCCACCCTATCCGTTGCGCCACCGGGGACAGGGCCTGCCTCCCTCATTCCTCCCAGGACCCCCTCGGCATCTTCATGCGCCTGACTCCCTTGCGCACGGGGCGCATCAGTAGGATCGACGCCTACGCGGACGACGCCTACGCGAACAGACACGTCGCGGTACACGGGGGCGTCGGTGCCAGGACGTATCAATCGCGAAGGATGAGTGCATCGGTGAGCGTCGTCATCATCAAACGGCCGCCGCGGATAGTGCCCCCGGTCGTCCCGGACGGCGAGGTCAAACTGGAGACGCCGCCCGAGATCCCGCGCGAGGGCGACGAGAGCATGCTGATGAACCTGCTGCCCATGATGGGCATGCTGGGTTCCGTCGGCTTCTTCTTCATGCCCAACCTGCCCTCGTACATGAGGGTGGTCGGCGGGCTGATGCTGGCCTCGACCCTGGCCATGGCCATCGCCCAGTTCGCCAAGTCCCGGCAGGGCGGCGGCGCGGGGATGGCCCAGGACCGGCGTGACTACTTCCGCTATCTCGAGCAAGTACGCAAGGACGTGCACAGGACCGCGGAACTGCAGCGGAACAGCCAGCTCTTCCAGCATCCCGAACCGGAACAGCTCTGGGCGGTGGCGGCCGACGGCAAGCGCCTGTGGGAGCGGCGCCCGACCGACGCGGACTTCGCCTCCGTACGGATCGGTCGCGGCACCCAGCAGCTGAACACTCCGCTGATCGCCCCGGAGACCGCGCCCAAGGACGAGCTGGAGCCGCTGACCGCGGCGGCCATGAAGGCCTTCCTCGACGCGCACGGCAGTCTGTCCGACCTGCCCGTCTCGGTCTCGCTGCGCGCCTTCTACCACGTGACGGTGTGCGGGGAGACCGACACGGTGTACGGCAACGCCCGTGCCGCCCTGGCCCAGCTCGTCACGCTGCATTCGCCCGAGGACCTGCTGGTCGCCGTGGTGGCCCATCCCTCCACGGCCGCGGAATGGGACTGGATCAAGTGGCTGCCGCACAGCCAGCACCCGAAGGCCAAGGACGGAGCGGGCTCGGCCCGGCTCCTCTTCGACGACCTGGGGGAGCTGGAGGAGGCGCTCGCGGACCAGCTGGACGACAGGCCCCGGTGGAACCGGGACGCCAACCCCGTCTACGACCAGCCGCACCTGATCGTGGTGCTCGACGGCGGCACCGTGCCGCCGGACTCCGAACTCGCCAGCGCCGAAGGCCTCCAGGGCGTCACGTTCCTCGAGATCGCCCCCGGCGAGCTGGAGGAGGAGCTGCGCGCCGGTCTGACGTCCTATGTGAAGCCGGACAGGATGCGACTGTTCGTCGGCCATGAGTCCGCGTACACCGGCAAGCCCGATCTGCTGAACGCGGCGCAGGCCGAGTCCCTGGCGCGGCAGCTCTCCCCCTTCCGGGTCGGCTCCGCGGAGGAGGGCGAGCCCCTCCTGTCCAACCTGGACTTCACCGACCTCATGGGGATCGGAGACGCGGGTTCCGTCGATGTCTCCCGCACCTGGCGTCCGCGCACGCTGCACGAGCGGCTGCGGGTGCCGATCGGTGTCGGCGAGAACGGCGAGCCGGTCATGCTCGACCTCAAGGAGGCCTCGCAGGAGGGCATGGGCCCGCACGGCCTGTGCGTCGGCGCCACCGGCTCCGGCAAGTCCGAGCTGCTGCGTACGCTGGTGCTCGGTCTCGCGGTGACGCACTCCTCGGAGACGCTGAACTTCATCCTCGCGGACTTCAAGGGCGGTGCGACCTTCGCCGGTATGGCGGACATGCCGCACACCGCGGCCGTCATCACCAACCTGGCGGACGACCTCACGCTCGTCGACCGTATGCGTGACGCGATCACGGGTGAGATGCAGCGCCGGCAGGAGCTCCTGCGGACGGCGGGCAACTACGCCAACCTGCACGACTACGAGAAGGCCCGCGCCGCAGGCGCCGCGCTGGAGCCGATGGCCTCGCTGGTGATCGTGCTCGACGAGTTCTCCGAACTCCTCACGGCCAAGCCGGACTTCATCGACATGTTCATCCAGATCGGCCGCATCGGCCGTTCGCTGGGTGTGCACCTGCTGCTGGCGTCGCAGCGCCTGGAGGAGGGCAAGCTGCGCGGCCTGGACACCTATCTCTCGTACCGGATCGGTCTGCGCACCTTCTCCGCCGCCGAGTCCCGTACGGCCATCGGTGTCCCGGACGCCTACCACCTGCCGTCGATCCCGGGCTCCGGCTATCTGCGGTACGACACCGACACCATGGTGCGGTTCAAGGCCGCGTACGTGTCGGGGCCGTACCACGGCGAGGGCCCGTCCCGGGTGCACCGCTCCACGCAGCTGCGGCCCGCGCTGTTCACGGCCGAGCATGTGGCGCTGCCCCCGCAGCCGGTGATCGAGGAGCCGGAGACCGACGACAGGGTGGACGACGCGCTCGCCGACACCGTCCTGGACGTCATCGTGGGCAAGATGGTCAACCAGGGCCCGCCCGCCCACCAGGTGTGGCTGCCCCCGCTGGACGAGGCACCCTCGCTGGAGCAGCTGCTCCCCCAGCTCGCCGTCACCCAGGAGCGCGGCCTGACCGCGCCCGACTACACGGCGCTCGGCCGGCTCAACGTGCCGGTCGGCCTGGTGGACAAGCCGTTCGAACAGCGGCGTGACGTGCTGTACCGCGACTTCTCGGGCGGTGCGGGCCACGGTCTGTTCGTGGGTGGTCCGCAGTCCGGCAAGTCGACTCTGCTGCGCTCGCTCATCTCGTCGTTCGCCCTCACCCACACGCCCGCGGAAGTGCAGTTCTACTGCCTGGACTTCGGCGGTGGCAGTCTGATCTCGATGGAGGAGCTGGCGCACGTCGGCGGAGTCGCCAACCGGCTCGACGCGGAGAAGGTGCGCCGTACGGTCAGCGAGGTCGAGGGCATCCTCAACGCGCGCGAGGAGTACTTCCGCGCCAACAACGTCGACTCGATCCAGACGTACCGGCAGCGCAGGGCCGCGGGGCTGCTGCCCGACCAGCCCTGGGGCGACGTCTTCCTCGTCATCGACGGCTGGGCGACCTTCAAGACGGACTACGAGCTGCTCGAGTCCTCCGTCACCGAGATCGCGACGCGCGGCCTCGGCTTCGGTGTGCACGTGATCCTGACCGCGAGCCGCTACACCGAAGTGCGGCCCGCGCTCAAGGACATGCTGCAGAACCGCATCGAGCTGCGGCTCGGTGACCCGACCGAGTCGGAGATCGACCGCAAGGTCGCGCAGAACGTCCCCGCCACCGTGCCGGGCCGTGGTCTCAGCCCGGACAAGCTGCACTTCATGACCGCGCTGCCCCGGGTCGACGGTTCCTCGGAGACGGAGGACCTGTCGGAGGCGACGGCGATCCTCATCCGCGGCATCAACGACAACTGGGGGGCCAACCACGCTCCGGCCGTACGGCTGCTGCCCACGCTTCTGCCGTCGGACCGGCTGCCCAAGGGGTTCGAGCACCCGGAGCGCGGTGTGGCCATCGGCATCGACGAGTCGTCGCTCTCGCCGGTCTTCGTCGACTTCGAGACGGACCCGCACTTCATCGTGTTCGGTGAGAGCGAGTCCGGTAAGTCCGCGGTGCTGCGGCTGCTCATCAAGCAGATCACCGAGCGCTACACGCCGCAGCAGGCGAAGATCGTCATGGGTGACTACCGGCGCGCCCACCTGGAGGGCGTGCCCGACTCGCACCTGTCGCGGTACTGCGCGTCGGCGCCCGCTCTGTCGGAGACGCTGGAGGGCCTGGCCGGTTCACTCGGCCGCCGAATGCCCGGCCCGGACGTCACGCCCGAGCAGCTGCGCAACCGCAGCTGGTACAGCAGCCCGGACGCGTTCGTCATCATCGACGACTACGACCTGGTGGCGACGGGCATGAACCCGCTGGCCCCGCTCCTCGAGTACCTTCCCTTCGCCCGTGACATCGGCCTGCGCGTCATCATCGCGCGCGCCTCGGGCGGTGCCAGCCGGTCGCTGTACGAGCCGGTGATGCAGCGGATGCGCGAGCTCGGCGCCCAGGGTGTGGTGCTCTCCGGCGACCGCTCGGAGGGACAGCTGCTCGGCAACATCACGGCGACGCAACTGCCGCCCGGGCGTGGGTACTTCCACACGCGTCGGCGCGGTGGGCAGCTCATCCAGACGGGTTGGCTGCCGGCCCGGTTCTGACGACCGGTTACAGCAACACGGAGGGGCGGCACCCAGGAGGGTGCCGCCCCTCCGTGTTGCCCTTGGGGGGTGGGTCTCGTACAGGTGCCCCGCTAAGGTGGCGTTGCAGCAGAAAAGACGAGCCACGGGGGGTAGTTGTGTCGTCGGACTACATGGACTCCGATCCCAAGGTCCTCAAGACCGAGGGCTACAACATGTTCACGGTCGGCCAGGACTTCGCCAAGGCCGTGAAGGCACTGCAAACGGGGCTGGGCCAGCTCGAAGGCGGCAGCGGTGACACCCCGCCGTGGGGCGACGACGACATCGGCGAGAAGTTCGGGGTCGTCTACGAGGGCCTGCGCGACGGCATGTACCAGTCGATGGGCAGCCTGGCGGAGCGCCTCGCGGGGATGGGCATCGCCTTCACGAAGATGGGCATCGCCCACGAGGAGAACGAGGCGAAGCAGGAAGAGATCTGGAAGCAGACGACCGCCGAGTACGACGGTCAGGTGCAGATCCCGACGGGCGTGCACCACGTGCGCCGCCAGCAGACCTGATCGGGCAGAGATCGTCTGCCTGCCCGAGGGGATGGTGGCCGTGCGCTCCTCCCTCGGACGTAGGACAGATCAGTAGAGCGAGAAGCCGCCGCTGTGCCGGTTCTGGTCTTTCTTGGCGGACTGAGAGGGGCGGCCTTCCTCCCGCCTCGCCTCGGGCTGACCCGAGGAGGGGTTGGTGGTCCCCAGTGTCTCGCCGTGCCTGAGGCGGTCGCGGTCCTCGTCGGAGAGGGACTCCCACTGGCCGCGCAGGTTCGCCATGCCACTGCCCAGGGCACGGGACACGGCGGGGTCGTCCAGGGCGTCGCGCAGGGCGAGGCGGCCGGAGAGCAGCTTCTTCGCCGCGTCCTGGAGGTCCTTGCCGGCGCCGTCGGTCTCGGTCAGCTTGCGCAGGGCGGCGTTCAGGGAACGGATCTGCTCCGGTTCGAGTGCCTCGTCCAGGACGCCGCGGTCGGGTGAAGTGCCGTGCGGGTTCGGTGAGTTCGCGGGCTGACTGGTCATGTCGCTTCTCCTCCTGCGCCTCGCCTGTCGGCACGCGCTCGGCTCCCTCTCGGCACCCGCAGTATCTCCCGTAACGCCGGGGTGCCATGCTGACACACCCACCCGCCGCAGAGGAGAAGGCCTCACTGTCATGGCTCAGACGCAGGGCACAGGAGCTCACGGCGCAGGAACTCAAGGTGCAGGAACTCAGGGCGCAGGAAAAGGAAGTGACCGTTCCGCCGGTGGCTTCGCCGGCAGGGTCGTCGGGCGCCTCGGGCGCTGGGGCGGCCTGGTCTTCCTGCTCGCGGGGCTCGCGATGAGCGGGTGGGGGGCGTACGAGGGGGCGTACACGGTCGGCTGGGCGGGCACGCACGGCACGCTCACGGTGAAGCAGTGCCAGGACGACTCCTCGTTGAGCAGCTCCCGCAACAGCCGTAAGAAGCGGCTCACCGTCCGTTGTGACGGCAGGTTCGTGTCCGAGGACGGCAAGAGCACGGACGCCAACGCCGCCGTGCGGGTCAGGTCCGAGTACGCGCGGGGCACGGAACTGTCCGTGCAGCAGGTCGACGCGCCTACGACCGGCACGGCTGCGGACGGCGACTACGTCCGGACCGACAAGCCCCGCGCCTGGCGCTTCTTCGCCGCCTTCTTCGGCGGCTGGGTCCTCACCGGCCTCGGCGTCTTCTGCCTCGCCACCGGGTACGCGCCGTTCGGCCAGAGCCGCGTCTCGTACGACGAGGCCTGGGAGGCGTCGGGACGAGGAGTGACGCGGCCGGTCCTGATCGGGATGCTCGGGGTGGGGCTCGTGGGGGCCGGGGTGTCGTTCCTGGTGAGCTACTTCGTCTGAGCCGCGCGGGCCCGTGGGCCGGTGAAGTCGTTTGCCGTCGTCATCGCGGTCTTCGGCGCTCTGGCGTACTACGTCTGGGACTGTGAGCGCGGCGTGGGGACCTGCAACGGATTTGTGACAGCAACCCTCTCAAGTCGGCTGCCGGTGATTCCATAAACTTTGCGGGCGGCTGTACTCCTGTGTGATTTCCCTTGACCTACGAGGGAGTTGTGCGGCCGGGTCGTCTGACGGGGGTGCTTTCTGCTGTGGCGATGATGCTGCCGGACGAGCTCGAATGGGTTCTCGAGATGCTCGGCTACCGCTGGCCGACGGCGAACGAGGACAAGCTCAGAGACTCGGCCGCCCTGTGGCGGAAGTTCGGCGACGACGTCACCGAGCTGCACACCACGGCCAACGCCAGCGCCCGTCAGGTGGTGGCCCACAACGCCGGCGACTCGATCGACGCGTTCACCAAGACGTACTCCAAGTTCGACGGCGGAGGCGGCGACGGCTACCTCGCGAACGCCGCCACGGCCGCCTACACCATCGCGAACGTGATGGAGGCCTGCGCCTACGTCGTCGAGTTCGCCAAGTGGGCGGTGATCGCCCAGCTGATCGCCCTGGCCATCGAGATCGCCGCCGCCCAGGCCGCCGCGCCGTTCACCTTCGGCCTGTCAGAGGTCGGCGCGCTGGGCGCGACCCAGGTCACCCGGCTGATCGTGCGCCGGCTCCTCGACGAGCTGAAAGAGGCGCTGATCGAGGCGATCGTGGAGGCGATGAAGGAGCCCGCGATCTCGGCGATCGAGGCGATCATCACCGACCTGATCCGCCAGACGGTGAACGTCGGCTTCGGCGCCCAGTCGGGTTACGACCTCGCCACGACCGTCAAGGCCGGAACGGACGGCGCCTGGGAGGCCATCAAGCAGACCCCGCAGACCCTTCTGGAGGGGGTGCGGGACAGCCTCGGCGAGAAGGCCGGGCATCGGGCCCACCATGCCATCGACAGTCGTATCGACGGTTACGACGGAGGGTCGGGGTCGTCGGGGAGCGACGGCGGCGACGGCTCGGACGGTGAGGGGGATTCCGACTCGTCGGATGACGACGGGGGTTCGGACTCCTCGGACTCGTCGAGCGGTGGCAGGGACTCCGACTCGTCGGACGGCGGCGGGCGTTCGGATACGTCGGACGGTGGCCGGGGCTCAGACTCGTCCTCGTCGGACTCCTCGGCGTCGACGCGTTCGGCGGCGGGGTCGAACATCGGTGGCGGGATCTCCGCCGATGCCGGTGGTCACACCATCGGCGGGCCGGACCTGGGCGCGGCGCCGGGTTCCGACTCCGGGTCGGGGTCCGATTCCGGGAACGGTGCTTCCACTCCGGACTCGTACGCGAGGCCGACGCCCTCGACGTCGGGTCCGACGCTGTCCGACTTCGACGATCCCTCGCCGAGTGGTACGTCGCAGGGTGGCGGGGACTCGGGCGGTGCGGCCGACGCACCGAGCACGTCCGGCCCGTCCCACTCCGGCGGCGGCTCGTCCGTGTCCGGGCTCTCGTCGCCGACGACACATGCCGTGTCCACGTCCGCGCCGTCGGGCGGTACGTCGTCACCGACGGGGGGCAGCGGCACGATCGGCACGTCCATCGACAGCCTGGCCGCCAGCGTGCCGACACACTCCAACGCGGCTCCCACGCCGACGCCGGGCGATACGTCTCCCGCGGGCACCGGTGGCGGTCGTGCGGACGGCGGCTCGGCGATGCCGACGTCCCCGGTGGCGCCTTCCGTCGGGGGCGGCGTGGGCGGTTCGCACCAGGGCGGGGGTACGTCCGGAAGCACGCCCTCGGGCTCGACGCCGACCAGCCCTACCACCAACTCGGGAGTGGGGAGGGCCACTTCAGCCGGTACGCCGGTCACGTCGTCCTCGACGGGAACCGGGCCCGCGTCCACGCCGGGCCCGACGTCGCCGACGACGACGCCCAGGAGTACGCCGACGACGGACAGTCGCGCTCCCGGCACAGCGGACGGTCGCATACCGACGCAGCGCACGCCCAGTACGCCCCTGGGGGACGCCACCAATCCCCGTACCACTCCTGGTAACACGAGCACGACTCCGGGCGACGGAACGACGCCTCGGAACACGCCCGGTACGAGGCCGGGGGACGGCACCGTGCCGCGCGACACCAACGGCACGAGGCCGGGTGACGGCACCACGTCTCGCAACACCCCCGGTACGACGCCGGGCGACCGCACCACGCCGCGCGGCACCACGGACCCGACCGACGGCACCCGTACCCGCACTCCGGGCCAGACCTCGACTACGACCACCCCGAACCAGAACCCGGGCCAGTCGACGTCCCCCAGGACCTCATCGCCGTCCACCGGCACGTCGTCCACGACGACGCCCTCCACCTCGACCGGCTCCGGCTCCGGCTCCGGCTCCGGGTCCGGGTCCGACCGCACGTCGACATCGAACAGCGGCACCTCGAACTCGTCGGCTCCGAGCAGTCGTACGCCCAACTCCACATCCCAGCCCGGTCCCGCCACACAAGGCACACCCGGCACCCAGAGCCAGCCGGGCACCGGCACCGGATCCACCCCCAACAGGCCGCCCCAGCAGCCCGCGGGCAGCACGCCCAACGCGCCGAGCACTCCCAACGCCCCGCAGCAGCCGGCCGGTCAGTCCACCACTCCGCCGCAGACCACCCCGTCCAATCCCCAGCAGCATCAGCAACACCAGGTGACGGCGGTTCCGGTGCACACCGTCGTCCGCACCCCCGGCTCCTCGGCGACCCCATCGCACGCGGGCCCCGCCACGCCGAACGCCCCGGGCTCGCCCCAGGCCACCCCCGGTGACCCCAACCACCAGCAACACCCGAACCAGGACAGCCTGGAGAACATCCGCGCCGACCTGGACCACTACCCCGGCGGCCTGTCCGAACCCGACCCGGCCGATCAGCAGGCACTGGCCGACGCCGTACCGCGCAACGAGGACGGCACTCCGCAGCGCTTCCCCGACCCCTTCGGCAACTGGTCCCAGCTCCAGAACGACGGCGGCAACACCGTCCCCGGACGCAGCAACAACTGCGCCGACTGCTCCCGTTCGTTCCTGGAGACCTGGTACGGGAACCCGCAGGTCTCGGCGCCGCGCACCCTCGACCTCGACGAGAACGGCAAGCCCGACCACTGGTCCCCCGAGGACGACGCGAACGACAACCAGATCCGCTGGGCGGGTGCCGCGCACACCTACGCGGGCCGGGGTGACGACCCCGACACGCCGGCCCGTATCGCCTGGGACCTCCAGCAGGCCGGGCACGGTGCCGCGGCCATCGTCCAGGTCGACTGGCCGAACAACGGGGGCGGCCACGCCTTCAACGCCGTCAACCACCACGGCAACATCATCTGGGTCGACACGCAGACCGGAGAGGTCAGCCACGACCCGCTCCACATCTCCAACGCGGAACACGTCTGGCACATCCCCCTGGACTCCAATGGCGACCCCCTGCACCCCACGGTGCCCGAGGCCCAGGACACGGGAAGCCAGAACAACGGCGAAGGCCAGCCGGAGAACTCCGAGAACACCGACGGGCAACCGGACGACACCCAGACCCCGCAGAACGACGTCTCGGGCGACACGCCGAAGCAGGACGACGACAACCCCTCGCAGCCGTCGACGCCCGCCCCGAACGCAACGAACGCCGAGCCCGGAAACGAGAACGGCCGCCCCGACGAGCAGGGCCGCACCTCCGACAAGGAGTCCGAGCACCCGACCACGACGGCTGAGACACACGCCCCGGAGACAGACACCCCGAACGACCCCACGCCCCACCGGGACACGCCTCAGCAGAACACCACGCCGTCGGACCCGCGTACGTCCGACCCGCAGCACCAGCAGACCAAGGACCCGCACGCCACCGACCCTCGCGCCACGGATCCGCGTACGTCCGACCCACGTACGTCCGACCCACGTACATCCGATCCGCGCACCTCGGAGCCGCACAGGGACACCCCCGCGCAGAAGCACCCGGAGCCCAACGAACGCCCCGACGGGCAGCGTCCGGACGGGCAGCGCCCGGAGGAGCCGAGGCCGGATCAGAAGCACCCCGAGCATTCCGAGGATCCGCGGTCGGAGACCCCGGACAAGGACCGGCCCGAGTCCCCGGACCAGGCACATCCCGAGGGCTCGAATCCGTCGCCGGTCGACGACCACCGCGACCGCCCGGGCACCATGATCAAGGACTCCGCGGTCCCCACCCGCGAGAGCCTGCCGGACGGCAGGAACGCCGATGCGGCCGACTACGTCAAGGACTCCGTCAACGGGAAGAAGCCGCTGTACGGCGACATCGCGGCCGAGCACCCCACGCATGCGCCCAGCCCGGCGCACCCGGAACACCCGTCCGGCCCTGCGGAGCCCGCGGGCGACGGTCCCCGCGACCTGACCGACCCGGCACAGCGCAGGCAGCGTGATCTGGACATGCTCGATCGCGCCAACTCGAACGATCCGAAGGACAAGGCCTGGTTCGAAAAGTACTACCACCCCAACAGCGGATACCGGAGAAGCAGGACCGATCCGGCCGAAGACGGGTACCCCGTCCCGCAGCTGCATCCGACGAACGATCCCAACAAGCCGTGGATGCTGGCCAACGACGCACCGGACGCCGCTCCGGAGTCGTACATCGACTCGGGCGAGGGTTCGGGCGAGCGGAACACGAAGATCTCCGACGACAACCTGAAGCTGCTCGACGAGGCCGCCAAGGCGCGCCAGGACGCGATCGACGCGGACCGGCAGCCGCACAAGGACCGGGCGGCCGCCAAGGAGACCTACGAGGCGAACAAGACTCCCGAGAACAAGGAGAAGTTCGAGGAAGCGGACGCCAAGCACAGTCCCCTGCACGGAGAGATGACACGGGCCAGTGAGGACTACGGCGAGGCGGTCGCCGAGCACCACGTGATGCCGCGGCATTTCGAGGATTACGTCCGCGTCGACGACCGTGCCATGGGAAACAACCGGTTCGACCAGATCTGGCGGGATCCGAGCACCGACCCGCCCCACTTCGTCGTCGTGGAGGCCAAGGGCTCCCTGACAGCCGATCTCGGCGAACGGCGAGGGCTTCCGCCGGAGCAGGGCTCGGACCCGACCGCTTCACCGGGCGATCCCGGCCAGGAGCACGGCCAGGAGCACGGCGACGGTACGCAGAACGAGGACCAAGCCACCCAGGATGCACCGAGTCCTGGCGTGCCGAGGGTCCGGCAGGGCACCCGTGCGTACTTTGAGACGATCCTGCATGAGATGGAGTCGCGCGCAGCCCGGAACGAGCGGAACGCCAAGACCGATGACGAGTCGGAGGCCGCCCGGGCAGAGCGGCGACTGGCACGTGACCTCCGGAAGGCCCTGAACGCCAACCCGTCGCGGGTCAAATACATACTCGTGAAGGGCAACTCCTCAGGGGGGAAGCACCAGGGCTACGAGATGAAACAGTTCGACATCAGAACGGAAGCAGAGAAGGAAAAGGAAAGCGATGCGGATTCCGCGGCATGAGTCGCCGACGCGAAACATCCCGACGATGCTCGTGTCCCATACCGAGGACTTCTGGGATGACGTCGAGGACCTGCGTACCGAGCCCTCGTGGTTCTCGAACGTTCTGGCCGACGCCGTCAAGCTCCTCGGCCTGCGATGCGCCCTGGACCCGGAGGCCGACAAACTCGAGACGTGGGAAGCCTGCGTCACCGCCATGCAGGTCGGCTCGGCCCTGTTCGCGTCGGCCCAGGCCACGACCGGCACCTCGGAGTACCGCATCGGTCACAAGATGCACACCGTCCGCGCCGGAGCCCTCCCTCGCGCCCACGCCGGCAACTGGCTCACTGCCTTCTGGCTGGCCTGTGTCTGCCGCGAGAAGAAGCGCATGACCGATCTGTGCCAGTTCCCCGCCTTGCAGATGCGGCAGGCCGACGGGGTCTTCGACGAGTACATCTACGACTGGGTGGAGGCACTGCAGGCGTACTGGCTCAAGCGCCCCGAATTCGGCGACAAACTGGTGGCCGCGGTGGACGGAACGGACCCCGCCAAACTGCGCCACGCCCCACGCGACGGCGTCCTCCAGATCATGTATCCGCCGATGAACCTCCTCACCCAGCTGGCCCGCGGCGACCAGGACAGATTCAACGTCGAACTGGCCAAGGCCCTGGAGTGGCACAAGGAGTACTGGACTCGCGACGAGGACCGCACCCTGGACGCGGAAGGCGCCATCGCCCTGGGGCCACTGGCCGTGTCCTGCCTCGCGGTTGACGCCGGCTTCACGCTCACCGTCGAGTCCGAGTACCTCCCCAAGTTCCTTCTCGACGGCGGCTGGGTCAACGAGTTCCCCACGTAGTCAGCGCATCAGCCGACCTGATCCCCGACAAGGAGACCCATTCCATGGCCCCGGACACCCCGGCCTCCGGCCCGCAAGGCCCGCCCACTACGGCCGACCAGGCCTTGGACATCGTCCGCTCCCGCTTCGCTCAGCCCAAACTCCCCGACGGCACCCCCGCCGAACTACACGTCCACGAGTTCGACATCGGCTACCTGGTGTACGCGGTCTTCCCGCCCCGTACCGACACAGCCGGCCGCCCCCAGCCTTCCCCGCCCGGCGGAGCCAAGATCGTCGTGTCGAAGGAGACCGGGGAGACCGTGACCGTCCCCAACTTCCCGACCGAGCAGGCCATCGCGCTCTACCGCAAGAACATCGGGCGCAACGCCTAGCCTTCGTCCGTAACTCCGGCACACACGAGGACTCACACCCATGACCGCCCCGACCGACGGTTACGCACCCCATCCCTACATAGGCGGCCGCACAGCTGTGCTGCGCGCACTTGCCGCCTGGCGGATGGAGTGGCCGGGTGCGCCCCGCGTCATCGTCCTCACCGGCAGCCCGGGCAGCGGGCGTTCACACCTGCTGACCGGCTTCCTGATGCTGTGCGACCCGGAGTTCCGCGGGCGGCTGCCGCTGAGGCACCTCGACCCGTCGACCGTACCGCCCGAGCTTCCGGCCCCCGCGGTGCCGAGCGCGGCGGGGCTGACCGCCGCGCAGTTGGGGTGGCTCGTCGCGGGCCACTACGACGTGCAGGCCACCCGCGTCGAAGAGGTGTACGCCGCACTGGGCGCCCTCGGCCGGACCGAGACCATCGTCGTGCCCGACGTCGACCGGGCAGGTCCGGTGCGTACGGCGGGCGAACCGGCCCGCGTCGTACGGGAAGTGCTCAAGCCACTCGCCACCACATCCGGCGTCCGGCTGCTCGCGGACGTACCGCGCGACCTCGCCACCGGACTCGCCACCGAACTCGCCGGTGAACTCCCGCCCGGCACGATTCAGGTCATCGACCTCGACGACCCGCGGTGGGCCGACCCGCACGGTCTGGTGCTGCAGGCCGACGCGCTGCTCAGCCCGGAGTCCGGTGCACCGGAGCTGCCCTTCACCTCGGATCCTTCGACGAGGCGAGCCCTTGCCGAGGCGATCGGGCGCCGAGCCGGAACCAGCGCTCTCACCGTGCAGCTCGCCGTCCAGAGCATCCTGGCGAGTCCGGGCGCCGGTGCCCCGCACGACGAGTCCCTCCTGCCGTCGTCCATCGGCCAGGCACTCGACCTGCACGCCCGCCGCCTCGGAGCCGACCCGGGGATCCTCCGTCAACTCCTGGCGCCCCTGGCCCTCGCGGAGGGCGACGGGCTGCCCACCGACATCTGGATACGGCTCGTCAACGCCCTTGCGGGCAAGGACATGAGCGGCGCCCTCGCGAACAGCGGCACGCTGGCCGGACCGTTCGTCGAGTCGCTTCGCCCGGACGGGGAGGGCAGCGCGCGTACGCTGCTCCGGCTGCTGCACCCGGCCATCGGCGACGAGATCCGCGCCGGCCTGCCGAACGTCCGCGCCGCCCAGACGCAGGTCGCGATGGCGCTCCTTGAGGCAGTGCCGGACCAGGACTGGAGCAAGGCCGACCCGTACGTTCGCGACCACATCGCGGGCCACACCCTGGAGGCGGGCCTGCTGCCCCAACTCCTCACGGACCCGGGCCTGTTCGTCCACGCCGACCCGGTGCCACTGCGTGCCGCCATCGAGGCCGTCCCCACCGAGGAACTCGGCGCACCCGCCCGCGCCTACCTGCGTACGGCCCCCCTCCTGACCCGCACCCAGGTCCCCGCCACGCTGCGCGCCGCCCTCCTGGAGACCGCGTTCGTCGAGGACGGCCTGCCGGAGTACGCCGACGCCGTACACCGGCTGGGCCTCGACCTGCCCTGGCAGACGCTGTGGAGCCTGCCCGTCCCCGGCATCAGCGCCGTGACCGCCGGCCGCCTGCCCAGGTCCGAGGGGCCGGCCGTCCCGGTCGCCGTTCTCGCCGTGCCCGCGGGGACGCCCGGTGCGCAGCCGGCCGGCGAGTCCGCAGGCGCGGCCGGTTCCGCGGTGCTCGTCCACGGCCTCGTACGACCGGACGACCTCGGCGTGACCGGCCCCGACATCGATCCCGGGCAGATTCTGCGTCCCTCCGAGGAGGAGCGGGCCGCCTCGCCGCTAGGTCTGAGCCACGGCGCCGACCACCTACGGGTCTGGGACCGCGCGAATCAGCAGGTCGTGGCGGCGTTGATCTCCGACGCCCCCTTCACCGCCGCCGATCTCTCCCCCGACGGCATCCTCCTCCTCGCCACCGAGCGCGGGGCGAAGGCCCTCCGCATCCGCCCGGCGGCCCCGGGGACAGCCTGGTAGGCGACGAGCGACACACGTACCCGCCCACTACCTCGCGTTGCCCCGGTCGGCCCTGCCTGCCCGGCCCCGGCACTCCGTCGCACTCGCCCCCCACGGCCCTTCACGCGGCCCGCTCCGGCTCCGACGGCTCCCTCCTGATCTCACTGATAACTTGCTGCTCTCGCTGCTCTTGCTGCTCTTGCCAGCTCACTCCGGGGGAAATCAATGAGCCAGCCGCCGTTCCAACCGCCACCGCCGCCGCAGCGGCCACCGCAGGTCGCCTACAACCCGTACAACGAGCCGGGCGGGCCGCAGCAGCCGCCGCAGCCAAGGTTCGGGCCGCCGCCGCCCGTTCCCGGACAACCCCCGATGTACCCGGCACCGCCGTTTCAGGCTCCGCCCTTCGGGCAGCAGCCGAACGCAGGTGGCAATCCAGTCGGCGCGGTCTTCCTCGGCTTCTTCGCCTCGGTCGTCGTCTCGCTGCTCTACAGCGGTCTCATCCTGGCCACGTACAAGGAGCAGTCGGTCGCCACGGCCAACGCCCTCTACTTGACCCACGCGCTGCTCAACGGAGCCATTGTCGGTTCCTTGGTCGGCTCGATGGCTCACCGCAGCAATGGCTCCCGGATCAGTGGGGCCGTCATCGCCGCGCTCGGCGCCTTCTTCGGCTACGCCAACGCCCTCCCGCTCATCATCGCCACGAACCAGACATCCACGGCCCTCCGGGATCTGCTGGAGGCCGAGCCCTTCTTCCCCGCCAAGGCCTGGTGGACCGACGAAGCCACCGGCGGAGTCGACTGGTTCTCCCCGCTCGGACTCGTGGTGGCCGCAGCGGCCGCTTGGGGCCTCGCCTACCTCATCGGCAACAAGCGCCGTCAGGTGTGATTTCTCGCCTGGTCTGCTCAGCGGAATGCAGGGTTGTCGCCGAGGCTCGCCGTCGCTACGGCGATACAGGTGACCCACAGCGCCCAGCGGGTGCGACGGGTCCGGGCGAGCACGGCGCCCAACGTGGGTCTGCCGCGCGTCGCGCAGCCGGCTGTCCGCGAGTCACGGTCCGCCCTGAGCCTCCTACACTCCGCCCCATGTCGAATTCCCACGGACTCTCCCCCTCCCCCGCCGCCACTGTCGTGCGCACAGGCCAGCGAGCCGCGCGACGAATGGTCCCCCTTGGTATCGCGCTCACGGCGATCAGCATCCTCGTACTGTTCGGCGGCATAGCGGTAACTGCTGGGCTCGTCGACGGTAAGTCAAGTCCCCAGGGAATCGCGGGAATCGTCATCGGGCTGTTCATGGGCTTCATCAGCCTCACCAGCCTGACCGCCACCTGGTCGGCCCGGCACTCCAGCGTGAGCGTCGACCACACGGGGCTGTGGGTCCACAACGGCAAGGCGCAGCGCGTCATCCCCTGGCAGAGCCTCGCCGGAGTCGGCCTGCACTGGAGCAGGATGGGCAGGCGCGGTGTGAAGGTGTACTCCATCGAGCTGTGCGCCAACGCTCCCATCGACCGCGACGACCCCGTCCTGTGGCCCCTGGTCCGCGACGAGGAACCGCTGCACCCCAGCCTCCCGCGGCTGCGCTACCGCCTCCCTCTCCCCGCGAGTTCCCAGGTGGCACTGGTCACGGCGATCCAGCAGCAGGTCCCCCAGCTGTGGCTCGGTGAGACCGAGCGCGAGCCCGGCTACATGGGTGTTCCGGATCGCAAGGGACACCGGGAGCGTACGCGCGGGTCCTCGCGCTAGAGACCCGGTCGCCGTCGAGCCAAGCTCCGCCCCTCTCGCCACCCTTGGGCCGGTGACGGACCATCAGTGGTTCGCCGGCGCCTGGGAGTCCTTCGCCGAGTGCGCTTCCGTATGGCACGGGGCGGCCTGGCAGCGACTGTCCTGCCGGGCGTCGGCGTAGCCATGCGTGTGGTGAGCGGAGCTCTGGCTGTCGTCGGCGCCACCGGAATCTGGGCAGCCGTGCGCGGCTACCGCAGCCGCAGCGGCAAGCTGGTGGGGCTCGCCCTGACGTGTGCTCTGGGGAGCAGCGTGGCGCTGGTAGCACTCCGCAGCGTGGCCTGAATCGGCAGGCCACCCGGCGTTCTGGGCCTGCCTCAGCCCGGGGAGGGCGCACCTTCCGCCCCCCCACCCCAGGCTGGTCTCAGCGCGGAGCCGGAGGACGCCCTCCCCGGCCGAGGACGTGCACCGGCGCGTCCCGCTCGGCACGTTCGCGGTCCAGGTCCGCCTGCTGCCGCGTATCCCAGTCCGCGAACTGGGACTTGGACTGCTGCCGTTCCGCGTACGTCTGTTCGTCGGCCGCCCGACGCATCTCATGGAGCCGCTGGAAAACGGCCTCGGTGTAGCGCGGGTCCTGGAAGGCGTCCTTGACGTCGACGCGCCCGCTCAGCACCGCACGCGCCATGTCGCGCAGGGCCGGGTCGAGCGATGTCGCGTCGGAGATGGTGCGCAGCGAGCGGCGTAGCCGCATGGCCTGCTCGGGGTCCTGGGCGATCCCCATGAGTTCCTCGTCCTGGATCTCCCGGTCCGCGGTCATGGGTCCGGCACGTCCTTCCTGTGGCTTCTGCAGCTTCCTGTGGGCGGTGCGGTGGTGAAGAGCGGCGGCGGTGTCACCCGAACTCGTCGCGAGCCCAGTCATGCGCGCCCCCAGTGGTGTGCGAAGAACTGGAGCGTGCAGTGGCGGCGGTGGTGGTGGCCGTGGCCCGATTGGACGCCTGTGTGGTGCCCGAGGAGCCGGAACCCGTCGCGGAGGCGGTTGTCTCGTCCCCGTCGGCCCCCTGCGCTCCGTCGGCACTGTTTCCGGTCAGCGCGTCGACACCTTGCTGTGCGCGGTCCCCGACCGCCCCGGTGACCTTCTCCGTCGCGGCGTCCACGGCGTTGTCCACGTGCCCGGACACGTCCGTGTAGCCGGCGAAGGTCGATCCCTCGCCGCCGGTGACCTCGTTCTTGAGGCCGTCCACGTACTCGCCGGCCGCCGTCTTGGCGACGTCCGCGGTCTCTCCGAGGTCGATGCCGGACCGCGCGTCGAAGTAGGTCTCGACGCTCTGCTGGCCGATGTTCTGCGCCATTCCGATGGCGGCCTCTTTGGCCTTGTCCTTGGCGGCGTCGACCACCTTCTCCTGGACGAACTGCTTGGCCTGCTCCTTGATCTGCTGCTTGGCGTACTGCTTGACCTTCTCCTTGGTGATCTTCTCGAGCTGCTCCTTGGCGATCTTCTTGAGGGCGTCCATGGTGGCGTGCTCCATGGCCTTGGTGACCGCCTCCACGACCTCCTTCCTGAGCTTTGCCAGCAGCTCCCGGACGATCACTCGCGTGGCCTGTGTCGCGCCCAGCGCGCCGACCTCGGACAGTCCGAAGGTGAAGGGAGCCGACGCCTGCGCCGCGATGATCTCCACGGCCAGAGCGACGAGCTGCACGATCACGGCCACCTTCGCCGTGAGGACCGCCACCGCGGCCGCGTCGAACGCGAAGGCGATCACTTCGCACGCGGTCTTCGCGTCCGGGATGTAGCTGTCCTCGCCGTTCGCGCCGGTGTAGGCGCCCCATGCCTTGCTGAAGCCGTCGACGGCCGTGCCCATGTTGCTGGAGACGACGGTACGGGCGAAGCTTTCGCCCTGTGCCTGAATCTGTTCGAGTTCCGCGCCGAAAGCCCGCCATGCCTCGGCGACTTCATGCAGTGCTTCTTCGTCGGCCTCGGGCCAGGAGTAACCGAGGAGGTCGAGCACCCAGACAAGTTCGCTGGGCAGTGTGAGCGACATGCCAATAGCCCCGAATTTAATTAGAGTTGACCGGAGATCCTGTTCAGCAGACCACTGTTCGACACATCCGATGTGTCGTAGTTACCTGCCATGTCCTGCAGGTTGTGCCCGATCTGCTGGAGCCGTTTCGCGAGACTGTCCATCGATGTGAAGATTCCGTCACGAATCGGCGTGTAGACCTGCCCGAAGATCTCCCCGAAGTCCGCGTCCGACCACGGCTCTCCAAGCCCTTCGAGGGTGTCCTGAAGTCGCTTGGAGGCGTTCGAGAAATCACCCCCGAGGTCGACGAAGTTTCCCCCCTGCGTGCGGAGTACAGCAGTCTCCACATCAAAGGTCTCGAACTCCATTGCCATCCCCCGATACTCCCCTTGTCGCCGTTCATATAAGACGACAGACCGATACCTTAGACTCCTCGCGCACGAGCCCGCGAGCCCGTCAGTCAAGAGATCGTCAAGTTTCCCAGGGGGACGACCAACAGTGGTGACAACACAGGCGCGTTACGGCAGCACAGGAAGCCTGTGGCTGGGAAGACTCCTCGGTTTGGGACTGCTTCTCGTGGCCGCGATCGTCGCCACGGTGACCATTCCGGAACTGCGCAGCGAACTTGCCGGCGAAGGCACCGAAGGAACCCTCACCATTTCTTCATGCGAAACGCACACGAAGACCCACTACGGCACGCACAGGCGCACGACAGAACTCAAGTTCAGCTGCACCGGAAGCTGGTCCGCACAAAACGGTAAGTCCACTTACGAAGACGTGACGGTGGAGACTTCATCACGTTTCGAAACCGGCGCGAGAATCCCCGTCGTACAAGTGGACGGCACGTTCGAGCAGCCGCAGGACCGGGACCCCGGAGACGACGCAGCGATTCTCGCGTTCTGCCTCTCCTTGGTGGCATTCGGCATCTACTGCCTCCTCACCGGCTTCGGCACGCGCAACGGCCCCGGCTTCGGGGCCTCCTGGCAGCGCCTGCCGGCCCCGACCGTCACCGGCCCCCTCCTGGGCGGCGTCTTCGCCCTGGGCGCCCTGGCAGCGCTCGTCTGCGGACTCGTCCTGTAACGCCCGTACCCCCGTATTCCGTATCCCCTTCTGAGGAACTCTCAATGACACAAGTACACGGGAACGCCGCGACGAACGCCGCCGCGCCGGGAGGGCGGGCGGGCCTCGGCCGCCTCATCGGCGCAGGCCTGATCCTCGTCAGCCTCGTCCTCCTGGCCCTCGGCGCCTTCCTCGGCCCCTACACCTACGCCACGTCCACACCGGGCAAGCTCACCGTCGAGACCTGCACCGTCAGCATCAAGTACCGCTCGACCGCGTCGAGCAGTTCACGGAAGCGCACCAAGACCAGGTGGTGCTACGGCACCTTCACCGCCAACGACGGCACCGCCAAGGACCTCAACGCCGAGCTCAAGAGCGATGCCCTGTACCAGCGCGGCGACGTCCTCGAGGCCCGCAAGACCGGCGACACCTCCTACCAGCAGGACCACGGCTGGGTCGGCGCCATCGCCGTCGGCTGCGCATGGTGGTTCGGCGCCCTGATCCCCCTCGCCCTCGGCCTCTTCGGCACCGCCACCGGCTTCGCCTTCGGCGGCGCCTCCGACGTCCGCCGCTCCGAACAGGCGGCGAGCCAGGGCCTGCTCCGCACGGTCTATGTGATGGTCGCGACGGGCGTGATCGGCTGCGGCGTCAGCCTGTTGGTGATGTTCTTCGCGTGACCTTCGCATGCACTTCGCGTGACAGAGGCCCCGGCGCATCCCGAGAGGGACGAGTGACGCCGGGGTCGACGTGCACACCGACTTCTTGCCTGACCTCGCGCTTGCGTCGGCGAGGAATTCCAGGATGTTCAGAGTCAGACGTTCTCGGCTGGAACGGCCGGTACGACGGAGTTGACTGCGACGATGACGCTGTCGGTCACGTCAGCCCCGAGCCTCAGCGCTGAGCCGCCCGTCCTCCCCGGCCGGAGCCCGTGCACCGGCGCGTCCCGCTCGGCACCTTCGCGGTCCAGTTCCACGCGCTGTCGCGCGCGTCCCAATCCGCGAACGGGGCCTTGAACTGCTGGCGTTCCGCGTACGTCTGGTCGACGGCCGCCCGGCGCATCTCGTGGAGCCGCTGGTACAAACCACGGATCCCCCGGCGCCTCATGCTTACAGTTGCCAGCCACGCGCCTGGTGCGGTGCTGACGCACCTTTCTTGCTTCTCCTATCTTCCGCTTGCCGTTCAGTTCGCTCCCGGTCGATCTCCTTCTGGTACTCGTCAAGTTGCCGCTGGCCCTCGGCTTCCGCGGCGCTGCGCTCTTCAGCACTCATCTGCTCGTACGCGCGTATCCCATTCTTGGCACTCTCGTGCAGCGCTTCCCGGTAGGCTCCCGTCCGCATCGCCTGGCGCAGCCCCACCCGGCCGGCAAGCACTTCGCGGGCCATCTCCCGCACGGTTTCGTCTCCACTGCCGGCCAGCCTCTGCAGCGACTTGCGCAACGCCCGGGCCCTGGCAGGGTCCTTGGCGATGTCGAGGAATTCCCCGTCTCCGACCTCGCGTTCATCCATGGGCACTGCTCCTCGCCTGGGGTTTCTGGTGGCGCTAGAGTAGCTGGCGGCTATAGAGCGGACGTGCGGTGACGGGGTGAGGGATGACGTTCGAGGTCCAGCCAGATGATCTTGATGGGTACAGCCGCCAGGTGGAACGTGCAGCTGAAGACGTGCATCAGTCGCAGGAATACATCAAGAAGTACGGCGATATGGGTGCCGTCACCGGGCAGGGGCTGATCCTGTGGGCAACCGGCATGCACTCGCAGGCAATGGACGGGGTCAATGATGTGGTCACCCGACTCCGCACGCTCCTGACCGCCAGCGCAAAGGAGCTGTCGAAGTCCGCGGAGTACTACCGGACAACCGATCAGGACCAGGCGTCAAAGCTCGACGCCACCTACCCGCCGAGCAAGCGCTGACGCACCTGGAGACCTCCTCACATGAGTTTCACGGACACTGTCGAACCTGTCGACAACCTTAAAGCACCCAGCCAGCCTGAGGAGTTCTCCAAGGGAATCGTCGGCGACACCGTCAGCACGGTGAGCGATTTCCTCAGTCCCAGCGAATGGGCTCTCGCGACGATTGAGTTCGTCTTCGGCTTCAATCCTCTGGAAGAGGCCATCGCCTGGTTTACCGGCGACTGGGAGTCGTACGTCAAATGCGGCGAAATGTGGGCCAACACGGGAAAGCTCGCCAAGGACATAGCCACGAACCTGAAGTCCGGCAACAGGGAACTGGATGCGACATGGAACGGCAACGCGGCCGATTCCGCCTATGTCTACTTTGATGAGCTGGCGAAGAAGATCGACTCCTTGGAAGGAGACTTGAAGGAGCTTCAGGGCGCCTACAACGACGTCGGCCTTGCTGTGGCCAGGGGTGCAGACCTCATCAAGGGTTTGCTTGAACAACTGGCGGATGAAGCAATCATCGCGGAGGTCGAGCTCGCGGCGGGCACACTGCTGGCCGAGACGGGTGTGGGTGCCGTCGTGGGCTATGCGGCTGCTGCTCTGGAAATCGCCGCGATGATCAAGACATGGGGACGTATCACCGAGGCCTACAGTGCTGCCCAGCAAGCCGTGGATGTGGCCACGACCGCTAGTGGATTGGTGGTCGGCAGGCTCAGCGTCGCTCTGAAAAGTTTTCCTGAGCCAGGGAAGAGCTACGACAATCCGGCGGTGTAACCGCTGTCAGCTCAGGAGCCAGGCCAGCAGCGTCAGCAGGAGGCAGACACCAGCACCAGCGAGGCCTCCGCGGACGAACCACTTTCGCACCGCGCCCACTCTGGTGCCTGATACCGCCCGGGTGATCATGGCTACCTGCATACCGCTACGCGGGAACATGCCTGTGACAGCGAATGACATGCCGAACGCCACTACGAGCCAGCCGAGGAAGAACACCGCGAACCATCGAGTCGTCTCGCCAAAGCCGACCTTCACGTACCAGTCGCCGGCCTGCTGCACAGAGACCTTGCTGCCCCGCTTCGCCTCCGCTCGGATGCTCGCCTGGTCGTCGACGACTTTGCCGTCGTCAGACCGGAAGGTTCCTCCGCACACCGTGGTGTCACTGGAGCTGCGGCCACCTTGTTTGACCCAGCATTGCTCCACGGTCAGAGTGCCATGGGTGCCGGCGACGCCGGCGGCGTGGGCGGCGTTGTACAGGCCGAACCCGAAGATCACCAGGGCGAGAACGAAGAACAGCCCTCCGAGAGCGCGGCCCATGATGCCGGGTTGAGGGAGTGGTGCAGTTGGTGCGAGCGGCATCAATTCGGGCTGCCTCACTACGCACCCTCTCCCATGTCGCGCTTCTCAACCAACTCACGGTCACACATCAAGCCGTCGACCAGCGTCGGCTCCACACCTGCGCCGACCATGTCGCACTCTTCCATACTGCCCAAGTAAACCAGGGCGTCGACCGGGATACGCAACCTGGCGGTGGCCGGCCCGTCTTGGAGCTGGGGTTCGGCTGCGGACAGACCTGCTGGCGTCGGCCGGGCCGGGTGGCGCCAAGCTAACGTCTTCGAGACGCGTGGTGGTTCATCGTGGGGCACCGCCAAGTGCTGCCCCAACGTAATGATCACGGTGGGGCGTGATCGGCTTCGGCGTCAGCCTGCGGGTGATGTTCTTCGCGTGATCTTCGCGTACGGAGGCCCCGGCACGTCTTCCAGGGAAACGAACGACGCCGGGACCGATGTGCTCACTATTGCGCTCGGCGGCGAGGCAGACCGTCGCGGTCCGCCTCGCCGCCGAGTTGGTGCCTAAGAGGTCGTGGGCAATGCCACGAGGGCGTACGAATCGCCGCCGAGGCCAGCCCCGACCGAGGTGACGTAGAGCACGCCATCGTGCCAGAACGGCCACGCACCGGCGCCCATGTTCGTGTGCACCTCTTTCGGATACTCGACGACTGTCGTCATCGCGCCATCCTTGGGGTTGAACTCCACCAGCTTCGTCCTGTTCGCGGCGTCGGTGACGTACGCCAACAGACGCTCGCTACCCGTGTCCCTCAGCGGAATGTACTCAATGGTGCTTGAAGCCGGCGCCTTCCACAGTTCCTTGCCGCTGTCCAAATCGTAGGCAACCAGCGTCTTCGACTCACCCTTGGCGACTTCCTGCTCGGCCACCCCCATGAGGAGGATGTTCCCGACGCCCGCGACCTGACGCATCGGGCTTCCGTTCTCCTCCGGGAAGACGTAGTACTTCTCCGTCATCCCCGGGAACGTACCGCGCCGCTCACCGGACTTCTCATCGAGCGCGAACACTCCCTTAGCCTCCCCGCTGAGGACGAGCGGGGAAGTAGAAAGAGCGACCTCTGCTTCGTCCTCGCCAAATCGCTTCGTCCACTCCGCTTTTCCGGTGGCCGGGTCGACGAGCGACGCTTCGGTCCATGACTTCCCGGTGAACGCGTCTCCCTCGAGGCACGCTGTCGTGCGGATCAGATTCTTGCCGCCGGTGTACGTGCCCGTGTTACAGCCGCTCGGCACCACCTTCTTCACGTCCCAGGCATTGGTGCCGTCAGCCGCCTTCAGCGCCACCTGCTCCCGGTCGGTAGTGATCACGACTGTCTCGCCGGTACGAGCTACCGCCAGGTGTGTTCCCGAGTTGAACTCGTCCTTCACCTTGAAGCCCCGGTGCCACAACTCCTTGCCGGAGTTGAGGTCGTACGCAGCAACGTGGTCGCACTTGCCGTGGGCTCCCCCCATGCCCGAGGTGCCATAAGCAACAACGCCGATCCCGCCGTCAGAGACGGAGGGGGCGACGCAGGCTTGGTTACCCGCGCCAGGCAGCGGCGTGGCCCACAACTTCTCTCCGCTGTCACGGTCGTAGGCCTTCACACCACCGGACAAGGTCTGAATCACAGCCTTGTCGGTGAACCAGGTGCCGTCCACCTCTTGCTCACCCAAGCCCCATTCCGACTTCGACGGGATACTCCACGAAGGCTCGGTGGCCGAGCCCGCCAACACGTACCACGCGGCCCCTCCGGCCCCACCGAGCACGACGAGTGAGACAACGAGCAGCATGATCAGCCCGGTCTTCTTCTTCCGCTGCTGCGCAGGCGGAACGGGCGCTCCGGGAAACTGCTGTGGATGGCCGTAACCCGGCTGGGGAGCCATCGGATATTGCGGGGGCACCGACTGCTGGGGATATCCGTAGCCGGGTTGTCCCGGCGGTGTCGCGGGTGGCTGTTGTGGATAGCCGTACCCCTGCGGCGGTAGGTATCCCTGCTGGGGTGGGACGGGAGGCTGCTGCGGCGGAGAGGGCTGCTGCCCATAGGGACCGATACCCGGCACAGGTCCGTTGGCGCTCATCGGCTGTTGCTCCTGACGTACTGGGCCCACGCGATCTCGAATTCACTCTCGTTCATGCCCACTGCCTTCTGCAGCTGCTGATCGAGGTTCGTGGGCTGCCGGTAGTGGTCTACGACAAACTCGAAGAGCGCTTCCTCGCCACCCTTCTCCGCGATGAAACGCATGGCCAGATAGCTGAGTGCGTAGTTCGCGCCAACCGAGCTTCCCATTTCGAAGTCCTGGCCAGGCAACTGACCATCGAACTCCTGGTCCGCCAGATCGCTACGCACTCCCGCGTCACCTAGAGCTTTGTCAAACCTGTAGGCAACATACTCTGCGAACCCCTCAACAACCCATGCCCGAATGCTCGTTTTCTCATTGCTGCCGTATGCGCCAGGATCCTGCGGCTGAACAAGAGCATGCGCGATTTCATGCCGGGAGATTTCTCCGACCCCCCTCTGCCACGCGGATGAAATGAATCGGCTCGTCGAGGTGTCCATCTTGACACGCGCGCCGCCGTATTCGAGCTCGTCCTTGTCACCGCTGTAACCAACGTTGAAGGCGGGCATGGGCACGCTCTGCCCAGCATCCCACCCCACGTCACGACCGTCATTGTTGTACAGCTTTGTGTACGTCTCGCGGTCCGGCTCGAGTACGACGAGGAAGCCTTCAGGCGTGTTGGGAACCGACGACGTATTCGATCCCCACAGTGATAGATCCTTCTTCGCACTCTCCTCGACGATGGGCGCGAAACGGTTGGCGTCCGCAGCGTTCTTCTTGGCCGAGATCGTGACGGTGTGCGCCTGACGCTTGACGTACATGTCGTCGTAGAGGTCCCAAGGGGCCGGATAGTAGACCGCGTTGGCCATGGCGCTCGCGCCCGGAGATCCCCCTACCTCACTGATCCGTGGCGCGGCCGACTCGGACTGCTTCTCGACCGTCCACCGATACCACTCGGAGACCGGCCGAACATCAACGCCCTTGATCTGGTGAACGAAGGCGACATCCAGCGTGAGTTTCACCTCGGAGCCCCACTCATCCGAGCCGTCGCCCGTCTGCTTGAGGACCATGTACTTGCTCTCTGCGAAGGGAATTTTCCGCAGATTCTTGAAGATCTCGCGCTGCTTTTCCTTTGCCTCGCCGACGAAGGGCTTCAGGAACTCGTCTTCGTCTCCGCTCTTCAGGGCGTTCGTGCGGCCGTTGAGCAACGTCTTGATCTCATCCGAGCTCAAGATCTGCTGTTCATCGTCGCCGCCGTCCTGGGCACCGGGCAGCGAACCCCCACCAACAGCCTTGGACAGAGCCAGCCCGCCGACTGCGAGGACGGCCACCACAGCCAGGACGAGCAGACCAATGACGACGCGCTTCAGCCCCTTGCCCTCACCCGAGTTGTCAGGCGGTGGCGGCGGTGGCGGATACCACCCGTGCTGCTGGACCGGTGCCCCGTACGGGCCGGCATTCCCCGGCGGCCCTCCTGGTGGCATCGAATAAGACATGGCTACCTCTCAGCGGTCATTCTGATGAGGGGCACGATGCGGTACGGCCACACGCGGCAGAGGACGGGTGACTCACCCAGGCCTCAATAGGCGACGCGTGCAAGCTCATTGAGCGGCAGTCACACTGCCGACTCACCCTCCCCTTAAGTCACACAACACCCTATGACCTTCGCGAACGCGGCCGTACCTGCTGTCATGGCGCTTCTGTGCAGAAGCTGTGATCAGACGTTGCAAAGTGGCGCGCGCTACGGAGCGGGCCTCACCAGATCGCGCACTTCTCCCTGCGACGCGCTGCATAACACCACCGCGCACGCGCGCCTCCTGGTGGAGGAGAAGGGGGCGCCTACGTGCTGGTGGTCAAGGTCAACCAGCCGGCCCTGTTCATGGTGCTGCGTGCGCCGCCCTGGCAGGAGCCCACCGTGCGGTTCTACGAGCGCAGGAGGGGACGCGGCGACGGGAGACCGATGGGCGCACGGGCTGACCGCCACCGATCTAGGCCTGAGGTTTCCTCACCCGGTGCAGGCGTCGGATGCACCGGTGGCGCTGCGACGACTCACCGATTACGCACATCAGCCGCCCACCAAGATATTCGGCTCCTTCTCCAACAGCCTGGAGATACCTGCCTGTTCGGCAAGGGCCCTGCGCTGCTGGTCAGCCTGGGCGCGCTCCTGCTCGTACTTGTCCCAGTCTGCGGGCTGTACGAAGAGCATGTCGTTGCCCCCCGGCACGATCATGACTCCGCCGAAGGCCGGATCACCGGCGAACCAGGCTCCGCTCTCCTCGGCCTTCTTTGGCCAGCGGCGCACCGTCGAGGCGTTGATCGCACGCAGATAAGGGGCGCCGTGCTGTCCGCGCACCGACAGCCGGACGGTGTGCACATCGCCGAGGTACTTCCACTCGGATCCCTTCCTGGACACCCGGGTGCGGTACTCCAGGGGGTATGTGCGCAGGACCTTCTCGCACACCCCGAGCCGCGCCCCGTGACGAAGCCGGAGCACCAGGAAGATCAGCACAAAAAGGGCGGCTGGGATACCGAACGCGGGCAGGGCGGCGTCCCATCCGAGAAGGTGCGCCACGAACGGCACGGCGAACAGGACCATGGCGAGCGCGAGGCGCGTGGCGATGTGCCGGTACAGCAGCGTGCGGTTGTATTTGAGCACCTGCGCAACGTCGGGCGCCACGGGCGGATTGTCCATGAGGTGGTTCCGTCCTTATCCGAAGTCGTCGCGCATGGCCGCCTCGGCCGAGTCCGCTCGCGGATTGTCAGCTGCCGGCGCCGACTTTGTCGGGTCGGTGAACGTCAGGGTACGGGCAACCCCGAGAAGGATGTCCCGGTACACGTCCGCGAGATGGAGAGCGGGTGTGACCAGCTGGACCACGATGATGTCGGGCGTGCCGGAGCCGGTGACCGCCACGGTGCCCTGCCACACGTCCCCGTGCAGGGGCCCTTCGGGACTGTCGGGGTCCCTGCCCGGCGAGACGGTACGCTTTGTCTCTTCCGCGAGGTAGCCGAGGCCGCATGGCAGTTCAAGCGGGCGCACCCCGGAGCCCGGGTCGTCGGCGGCTGTCCCCGCGAGACCGGCGATCACCAACTTCGCATTGTGGCCGGGCGTCGGGACAGTGGAGATCGTGAGGGTGGACGTCACGATGGTGCCGTCGTCGTCCGGGTGGTAACCCACCGCGCACATGTGCACGTTCTGCGCATTGAGCGCGGTGACCATGCCCGCATAGAACTGCAGAACTTGCGAGGCCTGCGCCCGCTGTTCTGCGGGCAGTGTGTTCAGCTCTCGGACCAGTTCCTCGATGCGCTCGCGCGGCGGATCGAGGTCCAACTTCGCGTAACCGTGCGGAATGCCGTACCAGAAGACGGGTTTGGCAGCAGCGCTTGCGGCAGAGCCCGAGGGGGCGGCGGTCGTAGTCATGCTTCGTTCACCTCTCGGTTCGGCTAACTTGCCGCCAGGAGCGACCGTACGATGTCCTGCCCGGCCCAGGCTCCGGCTCCTGCCTTGGTGACTTCCGCTACGTTGCCCGCCGTGCCCTCCTCAGGCATGAAGTTCGCGGCGACATTGAGGCCGTTCACACTGATATCGGTCATGAGTTTGGCCGAGCCTGCAGCGCTCTCTCCTGCTGCCTGCCAGGCCTCGTCCACGGCGGTTCTCGGGGCCGTGCGCAGCACGTGGCCGATTTCCCGCACGAACTCGGTGCCGACCTCGCGGCTCGTGACCCTGACGCCCATCTCCGCGGCATCGGCGAGCCCTCCGCGGATGCCGCGGGCCGCCGAGCTCAGCGCCCTGCCGCCGGGCACCATGCCGACGGCGTCGCCGCCGACGGAGGCCCAGGCGGAGAAGGTGTCCATGTTCCAGCCAAACTTGTCGCCCCAAGGAAAGAACGCGTCCCGAAACTCTGGGTCGGAGAAGTTGCTGGCCATGGATACCGCGCTGGCGGCAATCGCGATACCGGCGAACAGCGGCGCAAGCGGCGTCGGAAAGAGCGCAAGCAGGCCGGCAATGGCTCCGATGGTTCCTGCCTGCTCCGCCAGGAAATCGCGGACCGACTTGAGGACATCGCCGATCTTGTCCCAGAAGCCGGGCTCGTCGGGAGCCTTCTTCGCCGAGCCGTCCAGGGCCTTGGCGACGATCTCGGCCTCGTCGGTGTGCTCGGCCTCCAGCTCCTTGACCTTGAGGTTGAGCAACTCGTACTCGTTGTTGGCCTTGGTGAGCGCCATGCCCGCCTCGTTCAACTCCCCCTCGGCGGAGCGCAGCCGCGCGGTCGCGGCGTCGGCCTCCTCCTGCGAGGGGAAGGTCTGGCCCGCGAGCTTCAGGTCGGGGTGCTGGGCGGCCTGGTCGTAGGCGGTCTTGGCCTGGTCGGCCGCGGCCTGCTTCTCAGCCGCCTCGGCGTCGTACTTCTTCGCCAGCTCCCGGTTGGAGGTCAGGTGACCTTCCCACTTGTGCAGTTGGGTCGCGGCGGTACGCAGGGAGGAGGCGGCGTCCTTGATGTACTTCGGCAGGTCGCCCTCAAGGGACTCGCGGAACTTCTCAGCCGCGTCCCCCTGCCAGTAGCTGCTCTCGCCGGTGAGCTTCGTCAACTGCCGGTGCGTGTTCTCCAGCGCCGTCGCGGCCGCGGCTACCTTCTGCTGCAGCTTCGTGACCTCGGCGGGTATGCCTGGTACGGGGTTCCAGCCGATGTTGGGGTACGGGTTCGCGGCCATTACTTACCGCCCCCGTCGCCACCCGAGGTGCTCTGGTCCGCGATCTGCTTGAGGGCCTTCTCCAAGGCTTCCTCAACTTCTTCGTAGCCCTTCTTGTTGGACTTCACGCCCTCTTTGATCGCGTCGATCATTTCCTTGGTCTTGTCGGCCCCGTACTTCCACTCCTCCTGGAACTTGTCACAGGCCTCGTCAAGCCGGGCGGTGCCGATCTGGTCGGCACGCACGTGGTCGAGGGCGGACCGCGCCTCGTTCAGCTCGTCGACGCATCTCTCCAGATTCGTCAGGAACTGTTCGAGTTGCCCGATGTCCGTCTTGAAGTATTCCCCCATGGGCCGGTTTCTCTCCCCGTTCGGCTCTGGACGCATCAGGCCCAGGCGACACAACTGATCACCTAAACCTCCTCGGCACCATACATGCGCTGACCAGGCTCCCGCCCCGAGTCCCCGTGCCCCCGCGGCTCTGCGGAAAACCGCCACAGGAGCCCCACGGGATCGTCGCCTGCCTGTGACATGTCCGCGCCCGGTATGCCGTCAGGACGTCTTGCATTGAGCTGGCTTGTAGTGGCCTGGGGTCATCGGGCACGTCACGCCGAAGCGATTCGAAGCGTTGGTCGTCGTGATCGCGGCGATCAGGTGGCGCAGTTGCGGCTCGGTGAAGTGTGATTCCTCTTTGTCGGGCTGCTCGTGGTGGTGGTGGTGTTCGCGGTGCGCTAACCGAGGCGTCGATCTCCACCGTGATCACCATGCCCGCCCTGGAAGGGGTGCCCAGCCAGGACGTCTACCAGTGCAATCTCTACATCCCGGGCCCCCTCAGGTACGCAGCTGGGGGCCTTGACCTTGAACAGCACGGCTGCGGACTCCCGGAAGTATTACCGCGACATGATGGAATGCATCGGGCACACCGTGTCCTTCGACGATCCGCTGCCGGAGATCGAGCGCGCGGCAACACGGCCGACGGGACGGGCGGCGTCGCGGACGACATCGCCTCCCACTTCAGCTGACCCGGGATAGACGAATGGCCATGAACTTGAACGAGCAGGGCTTCGACGGCCCGGTGGCGTGGGACACACCGGGCACCCGCCGTGCTCTCCTCCGTTGGACTGCACGACACCTGGCCAAGTCGCTCGGGTGGGTGGCGCTTTGGTGGGGCGCGCTGTACCTCACGGTCCTTCTGCCCGTGGCGGCAGCGGTTCCCATGGCGCTGGTCCTTTTCGTGATCACGCTCCTCACGTGGCTGGCCTTCGGCCGACTGAGCAGGCGGCGGCGCATGCGGCGCATCCTCACCACCTATCCCTGGCGTCAGCAATCCGGAGCCGTCCGGATCACCGGGGGCAAAGAGGCGCTCTTCGTGCTACCCGACCCCGACAGCCCCGAGAAGACGGTGTCGCTGAAGGTGGCCGCCGGGCTGTTCCGGAGCTGGAGCCGCGAGGCCCAGAAGGACTACGACGACGAACTCTGGTACGCCGGTGACCCGCGCTTCGCCTGCGTGGTTGCCAAGTCCGGCCCGGCGTACCTGAGTTGTCTCACCCAGCCCACCGCCTACAACCCCCGCACCTCTCCCCGCCGCAAAGGCCTCAGCCCTGAAGCCCGCCGCCGCGCCCGGGCCATCGGGGCGCGCGTGGCCGACTGAAGCGTACCCCGGGCTCAGCGGACGTTCGGGATCCCGCGAGCCCGTCCGTTCCTGCGGATCTGTCCTCGACGTCCATGCACTGCGCCCGGGTGCTGCAGCGTACGGTCGGTTACCGCACGTGGTTGAGGAAAGCGCTCCACGCGTGGTGGCTGAAGGCGAGTACAGGGCCGGCCGGACGCTTGCTGTCGCGTATGGGGACTATGCAGGGGACCCCGTCCGCGACCTCGACACACTCGTTGTTGCCGCCGCTGTATGTGCTGCTACGCCATCGCGCGCCTGACAGTTCGGGCGTGCTGTGGCGTGCGTTCTTCATGGTCCGTACTCCTTGGCCCTGCGGTGGATGAGGGTACGGGACTCCACCGGGGAGAGCGCGGATGTGCGCGCGGCATCGAACAGATCGCGGTATCGCGCGACCTCCGCCTCTCGCTCAAGCCACGTGGAGCCGGTCGGGTTGTCCGCCAACACCACGTCCAGCGCTCCCTCTTCGGGAAAGCCCAGCACCACGTACGGGCCGAACATACTCGCATGAGCGCCACGGGAGAACGGCAGCACCTGGATGGTCACGTTGGGACGCTCCGAAGCGCCCAGAAGATGCTGTAGCTGTGCCTTCATCACCTGTGGCCCCCCGACGTGCTGAAGTAGGGCGGCCTCCGACACAACCGCCCATAGGTGCAGAGGCGAGTCGCCGGTCAGTCGCTGCTGACGAGCCAAGCGCACCTGCACGAACTTCTCGATCTCGTCCCCGGTCTCCCATTGCCGTGATGCCACCGTCACGGCCCGGATGTACTCCGGGATCTGGAGCAGGCCGGGGACAAGTTGGGCCTGAAAGGTTCGGATGGACTCCGCCATGGTCTCCAGGGCGATGTAGTCGCGATATGTGTCAGCGAGTACGGAGCTGTACTGGTTCCACCATCCCTGCCTGCGTCGCCGGTTGGCCTTGCGGGCCAGTGCGGTCAGCCGCTCACGGTGCTCGGCGTCCGACACCTGGTAGGCCTGCAGCATGGCCATCAAGTCGGGAAGTCGAACCGCCACTCGCCCGTTCTCGATACGGCTGATCTTGCCCTTGGTGCAGTCGAGAGCATCGGCTGCCTGGATGGTCGTCAGTCCCGCATCTTCTCGCAACCGGCGCAACTCGTCCCCGAGTTGGCGACCGAGGACGGTCGAGGGGTTTGGGGTGGCGCTATTAGCAAGCATGCCAACACCTCTAGCAGAGCGAGAGGTGTAGCGAAACGCACGTAATCCGAAAGAGGGAAAATCGACATCATCCCTATTGGAAACGTTGCAGATTCGCCTGGTGCGCATCCATCCTGCTGGTCATGGATGCCGGCTCCCACCGCCTAACTGGCTTCCGCTGTACGGGATCCCGGTCGAGCGTCGACTCCTTAGGGGGCTGCCATGGCCGCACCGAAGCAAGTCTCTTTCCGGCTATCGCGCCATCGTGGCAGCGTTCCCAGGGCGCGGGCCTTGCTCTGCGCGATGCTGGGAGACTGGCACATCGATCAAGAAGTCCTCGACACTGCAGAGCTGGTCCTGTCAGAACTGGTAACCAACGCCCTGCGGGCGCGGGCCCCACATGACCGGCAAATCGGCGTGCACATTGCACGCTTGGAGGAGGACGGGCTGCTGCGACTGGAGGTGAGCGACGCCGGGGAAGGCCGGCCCGTACTGCGGCGCCCCAGCGAGCACGAGGTCGGCGGCCGCGGACTGCTGCTGGTGGAGGCGCTGACCCACCGCTGGGGCGTGCAGGAACGCGAGGGCGGCATCGGGAAGACGGTGTGGGCCGAGCTGAAGGCCCCGGACATCGCGGCTGTCCCGGTGGAGAGGGAGGTCGCGGCCGTTACGCTTCACGCCGGCGATCAGGTCAAACTGCGGGGAGCGTGGCGAACAGTCCGCAGTGTCCAGGGTGAGCAGTCTGCCTCGGGCGGGTTCGTCATGGTGCTGCGGCTGGACGACTGCCCCGCGGTGCGGGTGGACGCCGCCGAGCCGCTGATCGTACGGAATACAGGGTGACACTGTCAGTGCGGCTCCGCGGGAAACGGTGCAACGTGAGATGGCCGAGCGGCTCCCGCGACTTGTACGGGAGTGCCGCTGTCGACTCTCGCCCCGTCCTGGCAAGTTGCGACGCAATGCTGCCAGGGATACGACTTCAGCGCGCTGTCCAACGAATTCATCCACAGCAGTCGCTTAGCCGGGCCAACCGGGAGAAAGGCACCGGGGATCAACAGGAACGCAGCAGTTCCTTCCAGAAGCTGCGAGTCCGTCTCGACCACCTTGGCCACCACCAGCAGAGCGAACCACGTTCCTACCCTGCAAAGGAGGCTGATGAGTACTCTCCGGCGGACGCGCGCATATGTACGTCGCGTCGCCGGGTCGTCAAACGCACATTTACTCAAAGGAACGGGGATAGCTGTCTTCACGTCCGCCATTCCTGGAGATTGGGATCACGATCAGCACTCGAGTCGATGGTGCAGTGTATTCGTCCTGCAATCCCCAACCGTCCCGCTCCGAGTTCCTCGCCGCTCCAGGACGATGCGTCACTGACAACGGGTGACCGGCGCCCGGGAACGTCAGAACGCCTCACCCCTGGCTGACCACCGTCCGAACGTCAAGGGTCCTACGGTGATGTATCCGTGCGAGGCGATTTCGCGAGAGCAGACGATACGACGCACTTCAATCGCCCGCGTCAGAAGCAAATGAAATACCTACTGGCCCTGGTAAGGGGGTTGCTGGGCGTAGGGATTCGGGTACCGGGGCGGCTGTCCCGGAGGAGTGGGGTGTCCCTGATGGGGAGTTGAGGGGTGCGTTGGGTAAACCGGCTGCTGGGGCGGGTAACCCATATTCTGGGGATAAGTTCCGCCGCCAGGGTTGCCGGTACCGGAGTTGCGGCGGCTGCGGATTACAGCGACGGCGACGGCGATTACGACTCCAAGGCCGATAATGCCAACCGCAAGGGCAATGGCGCCCATTTGAGGACGATCCCTTCTGTTCTTGGCAACCGGGTCACTGCAAAATCGATGGGTTGGGCTGTGGCGAGGCATGTTCCGGACAGGCCGGGACCTGGCCCGGCGCAGCATCCGGATAGGGCTGCGGCTGACCCGTGCCCATGACCACTACTGCCTGGACGGCCTCAGCCTCTGCCGCGCTGGCTGTGGCCCATCCCGATGACATTGCGAGCACCATCACGAGCACGAGGGCCTTGATGACCAACCCCGCCACCACTGCTGAACGGGTGAGCCTCGCTCAGCGCCCACGCCTGCTCCGGACTCTTAATGCCCTTGGTGCGGGGGCTGTTGGGCGTAGGGGTTGGGGTACTGCGGGGACTGTCCTGGAGGCGTGGGGTACCCCTGGTTGGGAGCTGCGTTGGGGTACGGCTGATAGCCCGTCGGGGGCTGGGGCGGGTAGCCCGTGCCCTGCGGGGGGACTCCGCCGCCGGAGCCGGGGCCGCCGCTGCCGCGGTTGCGTCGGCTGCGGATTACCGCGACGAGGATGGCGATGACGACCACGGCGGCTGCGATGCCGGCGATGAGGAGGATGCTGCCCGAGGAGGACTTCTTCTTTTTCTTGGCCAGGTTCGTGCTGTCGTTGTCCCCAGAGGCGGTGCCGGAATTCGTGGACGTGGACGGCGAGGCTTGGGCGAGGGGGCCCTGCTTAGGGCCAGCCGGGATGTCCATCGTCAGCGCCGAACCGGGGCGCGCGATCCCGTAGCCGAGTTCCTTGTCCGGGGCCGTCTTGCCTTCGTTGTTCAGGAAGGACGCCGACTTGACCAGGCGGTTGATGATCTGGCCTGCGGTTAGGTCGGGGTACTTGGAGCGGAGGAGGGCGACGATGGCGGAAACGTAGGCGGTGGAGCCAGAAGTTCCGTTGGCTACCACATAACCGCTGCGGCTAGTCGGATCAGCCTGCGGGGTTTCCACGCCGGGTGCTGCAACGGTGACATTCCCCGTATTTGACTTAGACCAGAAATTGAGGTTCTTGTCCACAGCCGAAACAGCCACCACTCCCGGGAGAGCGGCCGGGTAGCTAACGGTCCCTGAGTCATTGCCCGCACCCGCCACAACTACAGCATCATTCGCCTGCGCATATTCAATTGCCTTGGCGACACCTGAACCAGGATAGGCCGAAGATCCGGCGAATGATAGGTTGATCACCGAAGCGCCCTGATCTACCGCGTAGCGAATTCCATCAGCGATTTCCCCGACATTCAGATTGTTCTTAGTTCCGCCGGTTCGCACGGGCAGAATCTTAGCCTTCGGCGCGAGGCCCATAACCCCGGAGGAATTATTCGCCCCATGGCCATGCCCAGCGATGAGGCTAGCCATGCCCGTGCCGTGCCCGTCATTATCTTCGTGAGGATTTCCTGCGCTGGTGAAGTCCTTACCTGGCAGTACCTGTCCGATGAGATCCGGATGGCTGGCATCTACACCTGAGTCGATTACAGCTACGGTGACACCCGCCCCTTCGGAGGTCTGCCAAACCTTTTTCGCGTCGTACACGGTCAGCGGCCACTGAGCATCTCTGACTTGATCTGCCGACGCCACTGGGGCTGAAGTGAGGAGCAAGGCTCCCGTCAACGCCACGACGCCTGTCGTGGACCAGACTCGCTTGAAACCCAATTCCTTGCTCCTCACTCAACTATGACTGGGCACACCAGCCTTCATACATGGGCAGACCACGACTTTCCGGCCGGCCCGCTTGCGTGTTTACTCGATGGTCCGCGGTACGTTGCGGTTACGGTCTTCTTCCGAGACCCAGGTCTCTTCGTCCTCGACCAGGTAGTCGGGACGATCGCCCTGGCTGTTCTCCTTCTCGGACCGTCGGCCCTTGCCGCCCGCCCCGCCGGCTCCGGCTGCCTGCGTTCCGCCCCGGCTCCCGTGCAAGCCTGCACCGCCACCGGCACCCTTGCCAGTGGCTCCCTTAGCTGCACCAACCACACCGCCACGGGCCCTCGCGAGAGCTCCACGACCGCCAGCGCTGGCACCGCCTCGGCCAGCCGCGCCGGCTCCGCCACCCATGCCGCCCATGCCGGCTCGGCCTCCGGCACCACGGCCCGCTGCCGCGCCACCCCCGGCCAGACCACCTCGACCGCCCATGGCTCCGATGCCGCCGCGCCCAGCAGAACCGGCGGCGAGACCAGCTCCGCCAGGGGCCACGACGCCGGGGCTCTGAGCTCCACCAGTACCGAGGTTGCCGAGGCCACCACCACCGACGTTCGGCCCGCCAACGCCCGTGCTGGGGCCAGTCCCAGTCAGGCCGGAAGAGATGCTGTCCACATTCGTCTTGGCCGTCGGAACCGTTGGAAGCTGCGAACCTCCTGTGATACCCGGGTCACGGGGCACCGTAGGTGTCGGCTTAATACTCGTCGTCGACCCTGCGCTCCACGGCTTGGTGGTGCTGCTTGCCCTGCCTGGACCCGAACTGCCTGAGGACGGCACGGAGATGGGGGTAGGCATCGGCGTTTGCGGATTCGGGGGCGAGAAGGGGTCCGTCTTAGTATCGTCGACGCGAAAGTTACCCGCGTAAGCCTTGTAATTGACCCCCAACTGCTCCATGATCGCCACCCCCTTCAGCTGCTCTTCCTTGCCCTTCGACAAGGAGTCCGCGTTCGCCTGGCGAGCGGCGTCAGTACTCACGCCCTTGTTGATGTCGGCCAGCAGCTGCTCATCACTGCGGTTGTCGTCCGTAAGTTTGTCCCAGGCCCTGTCCCAGCCAGAAGGCTCGTGGACGTCGCGCATCTTGGACATGGAGTTCCGCAGGTCGTTCTGGACCGCGTGCATGGATTCCGCGTAGTGATTGGCCCATGCAGCCCCGTTCCTGACGTTCTGCGTGATCTCGTTGGCCTTCTTGCGGAACGCCTCGGACGCGTCGCCCTGCCAGTGCTCAAGGACGTTTTCCACGGCGCTCTGCATCATGCCCGCGACGCTGTCCTTGGCGGATACCGAGTCCACGCCACCGGTCTTGCCGTCGCCATCGCCGCCGGACAGGATGTTGTGCACCGACTTCCAGTGCTGACTGACCTCGTAGATCCGGCTGGGGTCCGCGTCCAGGATCATGGATCGCAGCTCAGGAATGCCCATCTTCATGAAGGGCGTGTCGAGCTGGTTGCGGTCCGGGCCCCCCATACCTCCGTCGGGGAGTGATTCGAGCTTCTCGTCGTGCTTGTCCTTGATCTGCTGCTCTCGTGCCTCTTGCTGAGCCTTGATGTACTCAGGGTTGTTGTAGTAACCGCCGTAGACCATCTTCGAACATCCCCTCCGTCAGTGACCGGTCGCTGAACCGATTAGTAGGCCGAACCCTGGGACCCGCTGCCGGGGGCAGCGCTCACGCCCTGACTGTTCGCGTGTTCCTGGTTGCTGTACTTGTCCCTGACCTTCGAGGTGCTCGTGCCGAAATCATCGATCAGCTTGTGCAGGTCCCTGATCATGTTCTCGATCCTGGTCTTCTGCCTCTGGTGGGCCTCATGAAGCTCGTTGGACTCCAAGAACTTCATGCTGCCGAAAGCCGTGCTCGGAATGTCTGTCTCGTACTTGGCCTTGGTGTTGGCCTTGTCCATATCTGAGAGAAGGCCGTTGAGCTTCCGGATGACCTCATCCAGCGCGCTCAGATCGACCCGCATTCCGCTGCTCATACCCCGTTGTCCTCTCCCCTGTTATTCAAATTCTCTGCACCGGCTCGGTGCCCAAGTCGTCGCCTAGCCCGACTATCCAACCCGACCAACCCGCTTACTCCGCCAATCCCGCACAGCCACCCCGCTCCCCGCAATCACCAGTGCCAGTGCCAGCGCCACGCCCAGCACGTACACGGCAACCCGGCGGTCCCGCTCCGCCTCGCTCTCCCCCATGGTCACCGCCATGGGGATGACTCCGCCAGATCCGGCCTGCACCGGCGGGTCCGGCTGGGGGGAGTTGCCCGGTGTCGAGTCGTCCGACAGGGCGGCGACCGGGTCGACGACGCCCCAGCCGATGAAGCGGTTGGGGCCGCGGCCCGTGCGTTGGGCGGTTTCCTCGATGCGGGTGGTGATCTGGGCCGCGGTCCAGGTCGGGTGCTTCTCCTTCAGCAGGGCCGCGACGCCCGCGACGTAGGGGGCCGCGAAGCTCGTGCCGTCGGCGGTGCACTGGCCGCCCTTCGGGACGGTGGAGACCATGCTCACGCCTGGTGCCGCTACGTCGACGAAGTCGCCCGACTGTGAGAAGAACGCGCGCTCGTCGTTGCGGTCCGAGGCGGCCACCGCCAGGACGCCCGGGTACGAGGCGGGGTACGTCGTCGCGGACTTGCCGTCGGCTCCGTCGTTGCCGGCGGCCGCCACGATCAGGGCGCCCGACTGCACGGCGGCCGCGACGGCGCTCCGCAGCTGCGCGTTGTCCTGCCTGTTCGCGGTGTCCGAGGAGATGTTGATGATCTTCGCGCCCTTGGCGACCGCGGCACTGATCGCCTCGGACATGGTCTTCGAGTTGCCCTGCTTCTCCTCCCCGCCTGTGTAGCGGAAGGAGAGGATCTTGGCTTCCGGCGCGAGGCCCACGAAGCCCGTGCCCTTCATCGGGCGGGCGGCGATGATGCCCGCGACCCGGGTGCCGTGCCCTTCGAGGTCCTGGGTGCCGTCCGTGGAGCCGACGTAGTCCTTGCCGCCAGGGGCCATGGCTGCGCTGAGCTGGGCGTTGGAGTCGTCGACACCGGTGTCGATCACGGCGACCGTGACTCCCTTGCCCGTCGCCTGTGCGCGCAGCTGGTCCAGGAGGATCCGCTGGAGTGACCAGGGCGTGGACTTGATGACGTCGCCGCCGAAGACGCATTCCGTGCTGGCCGACAAGCCGAAGTCGGGGGTGTCGGAGTCTGCCGGGCGGGTACCCGTCACCCGGTCGGCCAGTGACGGGGCAGCGAGTGCCGGCGGGGTGCACGCGAGGCAGATCCCTGTGGCTGCGAGCACGCCGAAGGCCCGCTGCAGTGCGCGGGTTCCACTCGCTCGGCTACGCGAACGGGCTGTCAGGCCCCCCATTTTCAGGCCCCCAGGGCTTGCTTGCTTCCGTTGAAGCTGCGTCATGTGTGTGTGATTGAAGATGCCCGAGGAATGTGGAGATTCCTGGGATTTGCTGTGTGCGAACCCGGAGAAAGGGTCGGCCCAGCGGACGCCTTGGCGTCGGCTGGGCCGATTCTCCTCATGTCACGTCCCTCGGGTCGCCGACGGGGATCAGCCCCAGGTCGCCGCGTTGCTCTTCTCGGTGGCCTGGTAGTTCTCGGCCGCGTTCTGCAGCGCCGTGGAGATCTTCAGCAGGGTCGCGTGCAGGTCAGCGGCGGTCTGGTCCCACTCGCGCTGCTTGCGCTGGTAGCCCTCCTGCGCCTCGCCTTCCCAGGTGCTGGCGACGCGCTTGACCGCGGCCTCGAGGTCGTCGAGCTGCTGCTTGATGCGACCGGCGGTGGTCTTCACGTCGGTGGAGGCGTTGGTGATGGTTGCGTAATTGACGAGGATCGACATCGTCGTTCCCTTTCAGGAAGATTCGAAGGAAGTCGGTGGAAATCGGGAAGAGATGAAGAACTACAGGCCGGAGCGGCTGGCTCAGCCGAAGTCCGACATGATCTTGCTGATCTCGGAGTTCTGCTGCTCTTCCGACGCGGAGTAGTTGCTCCGCGTGGAGTCCACGGCTTCCTTGATGTCGTTGAGGATGTCGCTCATCCTCTTCGCGTCCGCGTTCCAGCGCTCCTGCAGCTGGTGGTACGACTGGGCCGCCTGGCCCTTCCAGCCGCCCGCGATCTGGTCGATCACTCCGTTCAGGCGGCGGATCTCTCCCTGCAGCTGGCCGTTGACGTTGTTGATGTCACCGGAGAGCTTGGCGAGTTCGTCCTCTGTTACCCGGAACTGGCCGGCCATGTTGAACCTTCCCCCATGTCGTCGTTGATCCGGACAAACCTACATGGTGCCCGGAGAAGCTTCGCACCCTTGAGCGCTGTAAACACTCTATCGCCCGCATGTCACACAGCCACAGACCAGGCGGATCAGTTACACGGTTCACACACTTGAGCGGCCAATCCGTGACTCACCGTCAAACCTGCCTGAGCGTAAGGCGATTGACCATCACTGGCTCTGTTCCTGCATCGCACTGCCGGTGTCCAGCGTGGGTCCCTTCGGGATGAACGCCGCCCAGGGCTGAGGCACGATCGCAGGGTTGGAGACGTCCTCGTATCCCAGCCTCGTGCGTGCCTTGTCCGTCTCGCTCGCCTGGTCCTCCGATGAGGACGAGGACGAGGCCGACGTGGTGTCCTTCGCGTCGCTGTCGTTGTTCGCCGGCAGGGAGTAGCGCAGACCCGTGTCGGTCAGCAGGTACGTCGCGCCGCCGCCCTTCGCCGTACCGGTGACCTCCTGGAAGAGGAGTCCCGAGCCGGACGAGACATAGGCGCTCAGCGAGTCGGCGATGACCTTCTTGGGGTACGCCGTCCCGGCCCAGGCGGCGAGCTGCGGCTTGTTGTCCTCGCCGATGGTGCCGTCGTAGACGCTGCACGAGGTGGTGCGGGCCGCCTCGGTCGCCGTCGCCGCCGGGTTGGCCTGCTGCGGAACGGTCTGGGGCCATCCCTTGTCGGCGTAGAAGCTCTCCGCCTGGCCACCGTTGGCGGCGATGATCTCCTGGGTGTTGACCTGGATGTCGCTGATCTCGTCCGTCCCGTAGGCCTGCTCGGCGTCGGGCGAGCGCTTGAGCAGGTCGGCCACGAAGGGCGTGATGGCGGCGACCCGGTCCCTGAGGACGACGTAGTACTGATCGCCCTGCGCGTCCTGCGCCTTGAGCACCCGGCCCACCGTCCGCGCCTCGGCGGGCAGCCCCTGGACCGAGGTCTGCTGGCCGATGGCCGGAACCGACGGGAAGGTGATGACGCCGCCCGGGTTGAGCGTGCGCAGCCACTCCTGGCTCACCGGCTGCGGCTTGGCCGCGGTGCCGATGACGGCGGCGCGCAACTGCTCCATGGTGGTGGTGTCGAGAGCCGAGGAGCCGCCCAGCAGGAAGGCGTTGCCCTTGCCGTCGACCAGGTACTGCCGTGAGGTCTTGGAGTCGACGACATACAGGGCCTCGCCGCCATCGACCTTCCCCGCGTTCCCGAGCGACTTGGCGTCGGCTGCGTCGAGGACGAAGACGGCACGGTCGATGGCGTCGTCCGATCCCGGGGCCGGGCGCTCGCACACCGCCCAGGTCTTCGCCTTCTCCGCGTCGTCCTTGTCGGGCAGCCGGTCGGGGGCGTACGGGATGCCCAGGGTCGCGCCGTGCGGGATGCCGCTCTTGTCGATCTCCTTGCCGGGCACCTCGAGGACGCTGCCCTTGCCCTTGTCCAGGAGGAGCTTGGCGGAGGCGTAGTTGAGGACGGGGTGCAGCGTCGCGGTCTTCTTGCCGTTCGTCGTCTCGTCATCGAGGACGACGTAGCGCGTGGTGGAGTCGCTGTCGACGATGATGTATTCACCTGGGGTGTCCCAGCCCTCGGGCGCCGCCGGCTTGATCACGCCCCAGGCGATGAAGCCCACCACCAGCACAACGCCCACTGCCAGGCTGGGCATCACCGTACGAAGGGGACGCGGCGCGCCTTCTTCGGAGCCCCCCGGCGACGGCGCCAGGAACGCCGCGACGGTGCGCTTGCGAGCGAACGTGTAGGCGGCGAGCTCATCCCGACGCTTTGCCATGGTCCCCGTCTCCCGTTTTTGTGATGCTCGATCGTGCTCAACAGGCCGCTACGGCCGTGCTCGACAGGCCGATTCGGCGGTGCTCGACAGGCCGATTCGGCCGAGCAGGCACCTACTATGCACTGCGCCGCATGGCGACGATCCATCAGGTATCCCGCTGTCCCCGCATCTTCACAGAGCTTCACCACTGCGCTCCACCATCGGGGGCCGCTCCGTGCAAGGCTGGCCACCTGGGGTTTCGGTGTCCCCTGTGTCGCCCCGTCTTCAGCAGCGGGTACCGTGAGCCACTCGCATAGATGATGTGGGCCATCGGTGCCCCTGGCCCGTCGCTGGGATCTCCGACAGAGGATCTCCGCAAGACGATCGGCCACCACCTCGCGAAAGGGATGTCCCGGGGGATGACCAGCGCTACGAGCACTCGGCGCGGACGCCGCGCACAGCAGCAACAGGACGGTCCGGGCCGCAGACGCATGCCCGCGCCGGCGCCCGTTGCCGCGTCGCCGCGCACGCTGCCCCGTCCCGGCGGTATGGGCCCGGTGCGGCTGCAGCAGCTCATCCTGGCGGAGCTGGCGGCGGCCGTCATGCTGGCCGCCTGGGCCGCCGACGTGCCGTGGCTGCTGGCCCCGGCCGGTGCCGTGGCGGCACTGCTGCTGCTTCTGGCGGTCCTGCGCCGGGGCCGCCGGCCGCTGCCCGAGTGGTACGAGGCGGCGCGTGCGCTGAGGCACCGCCGGCGGGAGGCGAAGCTGCCCGTGCCGCCCGGGACGGACCCGAGGCTGGCTCCCACCGTGGAGTGCGACCCGGCCCTGCGGACGTACTCCTTCGTGTCCCGTGACGACCGTGCGATCGGCATGATCGGAGACGGGACGTTCCTGACCGCCGTGCTCTTCGTGCAGCCGGGGGACCAGCCGCTGCGTCCCGACTCCGCCGGGCGGCAGCTGCCGCTCCAGCTGATCCAGGGCGCCCTGGAGGTCGACGGGATCCGTCTCGCGTCCGCGCAGGTCGTGCAGCACACCCAGCCGGCGCCCGCGCCGCATCTGCCCCAGCAGGCCGTCGCCGCGCGGTCCTACGGGCCGCTCCAGGCGAAGGCCGGTTCCCCCGCGCTCCGGCTCACCTGGGTCGCCCTCAAGCTCGACCCGGAACTGTGCCCGGAGGCGGTCCAGGCGCGCGGAGACGGCGTTCCCGGGGCGCAGCGCGCGCTGCTGCGGGTGGCGGACCAGCTGGCGAGCCGGCTGGCCGGGGCCGGCTTCAAGGCGACCATCCTGGACGAGAACGAGCTGGTGCAGGCGCTCGCGACGTCCAGCTGCCTGAACCCGCGGGCCAACGCGCAGCACGCTCAGGACGGGCGGACGACCCAGCGGCGTACGGTCGAGTCGGTACGGACCTGGCGGGTCGACGACCGGTGGCACACCACGTACTGGCTGTCCCGCTGGCCGCAGTTGGGGAACGGCGGTGTGGCGCTGCCCGAGCTGATCACGCGGTTCACCTCGCTCCCGGTGCTCGCCACGACGTTCAGCATGACCCTGAGCAAGGCCGGCAGCCGGGGCGTCTCGCTCACCGGGCACATCCGCGTCACCGCACGTGGCGACAGCGAACTCGGCCAGGTGGGACGTGAGCTGGAGCGGGCCGCGAGCGCTGCGAAGGTCGGTCTGGTGCGCCTCGACCGGGAGCAGGTCCCCGGAGCCCTCGCCACTCTGCCGCTCGGAGGTACGTACTGATGTCCCACCCCGCCTCGACCATGCCCCCGGGACAGCAGGGCCGGGCCGCTTCCGGGCGTACACCCGCGCACGTGGCCTCGCCCACCGACACCGGCATGATCCCCATCATCCGGCAGCCGCAGGCACCGCAGCAGCAACGGCGCATCTTCAGCCCGGGTTTCGGGCTGCGCGGGCCGCGCCGGAACCGCCATGTCGTCACCGCGGACGAGCTCGCGGCGATCAGCATGCCGATCGGCGACGACGGCGTGATCATCGGCAACGACCAGGAGCAGCAGCCGGCCGTGCTCGGCCTGTCCCGCCCCACCCCCTTCGACATCGTCCTCGTGGGCGGCCTGTGGATGGCCCAGGTGCTGGCGCTGCGTGCCGCCGCGACGGGCGCGCGCGTGGGCGTCGAGACCGGCCGTCCGCAGGCCTGGCAGCAGTTGGCGCAGGCTGCGGGCGGCGGCCAGCAGTGCGTGACGGTCTATCCGGTGGGGAGGGTGCCCGCACAGGGCCCCTCGGTGTCGAGTCCGGTGGTGTTGTTCCGTGACTGCGGCATTCGTCCGCCGCGCGGACGGGTGAACTCGCAGCCCTGGCAGGCCGTGGTCACGGTGCTGCCCTTCGTCGGCGAGCACGCGCCGCGCTGGCTGGCACAGGCCGATCTGGTCGCGATCCAGCGCATCTCGCCCCAGGAGACCGAGGTCGTACGCGACACCCTCGGCATCCCGGAGGAGCATCTCCAGCACCTGCCGGCCCTTCATGACGCCGTCGCCCTGTGGTGCAACCGCAAGCACCGCAAGTTCGTCATGACCGAAGCCACCGATGCGGAGACGGGCCTGCTCGGCGTGGCCCGGCGTATGGACTGACGCGTCGTCGCCTCCGGGGGGGGCGCGGTGCGGACCGGCCGCGCCCGGGTGCTTTTCCCTAGCGCGACGGGAGTGATTAGGCTTCTGGTGATGCGGTGAGAATCGCAGCCGCGTGGGACTCGCCACCCGGTCCGCCGGCCGCGACGACGACCAACTCAGCACCAGTGGCTGACCAGGAGGCAAGCAGTGAACAGGGATCGGTCCGAGTACAACGGCGGCAGCCCGTCCTCGGACGGGGACGATCACGAGGTGGATCTCACAGGCGAGTTCGAAATCGTCTACACACCTCCCGCCTGGTATGCCCAAAGCACAACGGGTGGCTCCGCGGCCGGCGCGCAGCAGGACGGCGGGCAGAACTCGCCACCACCGCCGACGGGACCGCCCACGGGGCCACCGGGTGGCCCCGCACGGCAGGGTCCCGCATCGCAGGCGCCCGCGGCCAACACCTCCGTACCTGCACAGCCGTATGCCCAGGGTGCACCGCAGCAGGCCGCGTCCGGCGCGACCCAGCCCGGTCCGGGTGGCTACGGATTCCCGCAGCAGCACTCCACTCAGGCCACCCCGCATGCGGAGGGAAGCGCGGCGCCGGGCGGGTACGGCTATCCGCAGCAGGCGGAAGCGCCCCAGCCGAGCCAGGCCACGTCGGGCGGTTACGGGCAGCCTCAGCAGCAGACGCCGGCCCAGCCGCCCGCCTCGCCCGGCTTCCCTGTACTTCGGCCTGTGGTCGACGAGGACGCCCAGGGCAATCCGCCCCAGGCCGCTGCCCCGGCGGCGGGCGTCCCCGAACAGCCCGGCAACGAGCAGCCGGTGGCCGAGCTCAACCATGCCGCCGCCGACGCCGAGGCAGCGCGGTTGTTCGGCGGTGCCGACGACGAGGAGCCGGAGGAGGCGCGGCACGACGAGGCGGTGTCGGGTGACTCCGCCGACTCCACCGGGTCCGTGTCCCTTGCTGAGGGCGACGAGCCTGCGGACGTCCGGTCCGAAGCGGACTTCCACGCGCAGGCGGATGCCGAGGCAGCGTCGGCGACGGCGGGAGCAGGCCCGGAGGCAGCGCCGGCGCCTACCGCTGCCGAGCCTCTGCCCGCGGCGCAGGGAATCCCGGCGCAGGGGCAGCAGCCGCAGGCGGCGCCCGCCGCGCAGGCCCCCGCGGCGCCGCAGGCCGACCATGAACTTCCCCCGCTCCCGCAGGGCTTCGCGCCCGCGTACCCCGCCCCGGGAGTGCCGCAGCAGGCCGGGCAGCAGGACCAGCAGGCCGCGGCCGCCGCAGCCCAGGCCGCAGCTCAGGCCGCAGCCGCGCAGGCCGCCGGATACGGCTACCCCCAGCCCCCGGTCCAGCCGCAGCCCGGGTACCAGGCCCCTCCGCAGGGCGCGTTCGGCCCGCCCCAGCAGCAGCCCGGGTACCCGGCTCAGGGCCAGCCCCAGCCGGGGTACCCGCAGGCCGGGCAGCCTCAGGCCGCCGGATACGGCTACCCGCAGCCCCCCGCCCAGCCCGCGCAGCAGCATCCGCAGCCGGGACAGCCCCAGCCCGCACAGCCGCAGGCCGCGCAGCCGCAGCCCGGACAGCCCCAGGCCGCCGGATACGGCTACCCGCAGCCCCCCGCCCAGCCGCTCCCGCAGCAGCCCGGGCAGGCCGGGCAGGCCGGGCAGGCCGGGCAGGCCGGGCAGGCCGGGCAGGCCGGTTACGGTTATCCGGGGCAGCAGGCCGGCTACGGCTACCCGCAGTCCGCCCAGCCGCAGCAGCCCGCGCCCCAGCAGCAGCCTCCGGCCCAGCCCATGCCGCAGCAGCAGGCGCCCCAACAGCCTCCGGCTGCCCAGCCCGCCGCCTACGGCAACCAGGGCTGGACTGCCCCGCCCGGCCCCCAGGCCGGTCCCGGTGCCCCCCAGCAGCAGGCCGCGCCCGGCACGCCGCTCGGCTACAACGCCGCCGTGGAGCTGTCCTCCGACCGGCTGCTGCGCAACCAGCCCAAGGCCCGCAAGAACAACCAGGGTCCGTCCCGCTTCAAGTTCGGCGCCAAGAAGGAGGAGGCCGAGCGGCAGCGGAAGCTGGGTCTGATCCGTACGCCGGTGATGTCCTGCTACCGGATCGCGGTGATCAGTCTCAAGGGCGGCGTCGGCAAGACCACGACGACCATGGCGCTCGGCGCGACGCTCGCCACCGAGCGTCAGGACAAGATCCTGGCGATCGACGCCAACCCGGACGCCGGCACCCTCGGCCGGCGGGTGCGGCGTGAGACGGGCGCCACCATCCGCGACCTGGTCCAGGCGATCCCGCAGCTGAACAGCTACATGGACATCCGCCGCTTCACCTCGCAGGCGCCGTCCGGGCTCGAGATCATCGCCAACGACGTGGACCCGGCGGTCTCCACCACCTTCAACGACCAGGACTACCGCAGCGCGCTCGACGTGCTGGGCAGGCAGTACCCGATCATCCTCACGGACTCGGGTACGGGTCTGCTCTACAGCGCGATGCGCGGAGTCCTGGACCTCGCCGACCAGTTGATCATCATCTCCACGCCCTCGGTGGACGGCGCGAGCAGCGCCTCGACAACGCTCGACTGGCTGTCGGCGAACGGGTTCGCCGATCTCGTCCAGCGGTCGATCACCGTGATCTCCGGTGTCCGCGAGACGGGCAAGATGATCAAGGTGGAGGACATCGTCGCCCACTTCGAGACCCGCTGCCGCGGTGTCGTCGTGGTGCCCTTCGACGAGCACCTCGCGGCGGGTGCCGAGGTGGACCTCGACATGATGCGTCCCAAGACCCGCGAGGCCTACTTCGATCTCGCCGCCCTCATCGCCGAGGACATAGCCCGTACGCAGCAGGGCTTCGGCAACCCGAACCTGCAGTACCAGCAGGCTCCGCAGGGGTATGCGGCCCCGCAGCAGCCCCAGCAGCCCTACGCCCAGCCCGGTGGCGCGCCCCAGCAGGGGCAGGACTGGCAGCAGGCCCCGCAGCAGCAGCCCGGACCGGGCCAGAGCTGGCAGCAGCAGCCTGCGCCGCCTCAGGACCCGCAGCAGAACCAGCCGGGGCCCGGGGGCGTACCGCCCGGCTGGACGCAGCAGTAGCGGACACGGCCGACGCCAGAGGGCCGGCACCTTCACGGTGCCGGCCCTCTGGCGTTGCTACGTCACTGCCGTGAGCGCACAGGTCGCCCGTTTCACTGCTGCAGATCGAACTCCCCGTCGCGCGCGCCGAGTACGAACGCCCGCCACTCCGCCTCGGTGTAGCGGAGCACCGTGTCGGGGTCCGCCGAGTTGCGCATTGCGACGGCACCGCCCTCGAGATAGGCGATCTCCACCCGCTCGTCCTGGGGTCCATCAGGGGAGCCGACCCACTCGACGCCGCTGATGTCCATGGCGTACAGCGCTTCCTTCTCCTGCTCGGTCGCCACCAGTTCACTCCGTTCACCCGACCTTGCGGACCAGGACGACTGTACAACCGGAATCAGGGCACCGAAGTTGCTCTTCATCTGAAACGCACCCTGCGTACTGGGCATCACGGTGCGGGCGTCACGCGCTGGCCTGGGCGGCGTCACCGGTCTCTACCAATGGGTGTGAAATCGCCGTCAACTCGTTATTTCCGCAGGCCACATGGGGTTCTTGCGCCGTTGACTGGTGCAGACGACCGCTGATAGACACTCAGGTCTACCAGCTGGCGAACCTTGATCGACAGGATCGGAAACGATCCAACAAGCCATCCCTGCACGAGTGATGACGCGAGGTCCCGACCCATGGACACACCAGCTCAGCAAGACCGGCGCGGCAGAGGGCATACCCGTCACGGCCGCCGTCCCCTGCGCCTCCTCCTGGCCGCCGGTGCCGCGGCGTTCACCCTGACGGCCGGTCTTGCGACACCGCTCAACCCCGCCGTGCAGCAGGCCAAGGCCGCCGACGGCGGCAAGAAGGTCCTGACGGTCGCCGTGGCGCAGAGCGTCGACTCTCTGAGCCCCTTCCTCGCGCAGCGTCTGCTGAGTACGAGCATCCACCGGCTCACGTACGAGTACCTGACCAACTACGACCCGAAGGACAACCACGTCATCCCGGGTTTCGCCACCAAGTGGGAGACCTCCTCGGACAAGCTGACCTGGACCTACACCATCCGTTCCGACTCCAAGTGGTCGGACGGCAAGCAGGCCACCGCCGCGGACGCCGCGTTCACCTTCAACAAGATGATGACGGACGAGGCTGCGGCCACCGCGAACGGCAGCTTCGTCACGAACTTCAAGCATGTGGCGGCCATAGGCCCCACCAAGCTGGTCATCCGGCTGAAGAAGCCGCAAGCCACCATGACCGCCCTGGACGTCCCGATCGTGCCGGAGCACATCTGGAAGGACGTCGACGACTACTCGAAGTTCAACAACGACAAGACGTTCCCGATCGTCGGCAACGGCCCCTTCATCCTGACCGACTACAAGGTCGACCAGTACGTGAAGCTCAAGGCCAACAAGAGCTTCTGGCGGGGCGCGCCCAAGTTCGACGAGCTGGTCTTCAAGACGTACAAGGACCAGGACGCCGCGGTCGCCGCCCTGCGCAAGGGCGAGGTGTCGTTCGTGGCCGGTGCGCCCGCGCTGACGCCCGCTCAGGCCGCGTCGCTCAAGGGCGAGAAGAACATCAAGGTCAACGAGGGTCCGGGCCGCCGTTTCTTCGCGCTGGCCACCAATCCGGGGGCCCAGACCAAGGACGGCAAGAAGTTCGGCGACGGCAACAAGGCGCTCCTCGACCAGAAGGTCCGGCAGGCGCTCTTCCTGTCCGTCGACCGCAAGACGATCATCGACAAGGTCTTCCAGGGCCACGCCGTCGAGGGCGAGGGCTACATCCCGCCGCGCTTCTCCACGTACTTCTGGAAGCCGTCCGCCAGCCAGGAGCTCGCGTACGACCCGGACAAGGCGGCCAAGCTACTGGACGAGGCGGGCTACAAGCTCAAGGGCGACCAGCGCGTGGACAAGGACGGCAAGCCGCTGAACCTGCGCATCCTGTGCCACGCCACGGACCCGAACGACAAGGCGATCGGCAAGTACCTCAAGGAGTGGTGGGGCAAGCTCGGCATCGGCCTTTCCGTCGACTGCCTCGACGACGTCTCCGTGCCCTGGTACGCCGGTGAGTACGACCTCGCCTTCGACGGCTGGTCCGTCAACCCGGACCCGGACTTCGTCCTCGGCATCCACACCTGCGCCGCCCTGCCCGCCAAGGCCAAGGAGAGCGCCGCGACCGACAACTTCATCTGCGACAAGACGTACGACGAGCTGTACCAGAAGCAGCTGGCCGAGTACGACCCGGCCAAGCGCGCGGACATCGTCAAGCAGATGGAGTCGTGGCTGTACGACTCCGGGTACATGAACATCATCGCGTACCCGAACGCGGTCGAGGCCTACCGCACCGACCAGATCAAGTCGATCCAGACGATGCCCAGCTCGGCCGGCAACATCTACGGCCAGGACGGGTACTGGAGCTGGTGGTCGGCTGTTCCGGCCGGCGACTCGAGCGGCTCGGGCGACGGCGCGGACAGCGACGGCGGCGGCTCGACGGGCCTCGTCATCGGCATCGTGGTCGCCGTGGTGGTGCTTGCCGCGGGCGGGACCCTGATCGCGGTGCGCCGCCGCACGACGGCCGACGACCGCGAATAGCAGCACGCCGCTCCGGCTCCACCACGAACGGCACGGCACGAGTAGCGAGAGTTCCCCATGACAGCAGAGAGCACTCCGGCGCTCGTGCAGAGTGCGGACACCGACGGCGGCCCGGCACAGCCCGGGCCGCCGTCGGCCCGCGGTCCACGGGCGCGCAACACCAGGGCCTATCTCCGGTACATGGCGGGGAAGATCGCGGGCGCGGTCGTCTCGCTCTTCGCCGTCCTGGTCACCAGCTTCTTCCTCTTCCGGCTGATCCCCAGCGACCCGGTCAAGCAGATGACGGGCGGACGGCCCGTCTCCGCCGAGCAACTCGCCTCGCTCAGGCGCCAGTTCGGCCTCGACCTGCCGCTGTGGCAGCAGTTCACGGACTACGTCGGTGACGCGCTCACCGGCGACTTCGGAATGTCGTACCAGTTCCACTCCCCCGTCATCGGCAAGATCGCCGAGGCGGTCCCGGCCACGCTGCTGCTCACCGGCACGGCGTACGTCCTCTACACCGCGCTGGGCATCTGGCTGGGCACCCGCACCGCCTGGCGCAACGGCTCCAGGAGCGACCGTTTCCACACCGCGTTCGCCCTGACGCTCTACTCGGTGCCGTCGTTCTGGCTCGGACTGCTCCTCATCATCGTGTTCTCGGTGGGTCTCGGGCCGATCCCCGGCCTGTTCCCGACCGGTGGTCTGGAGTCGGGCGGCAAGACCGGATTCGCGTACGTCCTCGATGTCGCGCACCACCTGGTCCTCCCGGTGATCACGCTGGTCGCGGTCGGATACGCGCAGACGCTCCTGGTCATGCGCTCCTCGCTGCTCGACGAGATGGGCAGCGACTATCTGACGACGGCTCGTGCGAAGGGGCTGCGGGACGATCTCGTACGGCGCCGGCATGCCGTCCCGAACGCGATGCTGCCGACGTTCACGCTGATGTTCGTGAACCTGGGGCATGTGGTGGCGGGGCAGATCCTGGTCGAGACGGTGTTCTCCTGGCCGGGCCTGGGCGGGCTGTTCTACCAGGCGCTGAGCGTGCCCGATCTTCCGCTCGTCCAGGGCCTGTTCTTCGTCTTCGCGACCGCGGTGATCCTGGCGAACACCCTTGCCGACCTGCTGTATCCGTTGCTCGATCCCCGGGTGGGCCGATGACGACGACAGACTCGACGGCCGCGGAGACCGCCGGCGGCTCCGGCGCCGACCCGGTGGCCGGTGCCGCCAAGAGCCCCCGCGCCCTGGCCCGCGCCCGCAAGCGCCGGTCCCTGGCCCGCTTCTGGCGCGCGTACCGATCCCACACGAGCGGCCTGTGGGGACTGGCCGCGCTGGTCGTGATCACGCTGGTCGCCCTTGCCGCGCCGCTGCTGGCCGGTGCGGACTCGCAGAGCGTCACCGACGCGCCGGGCGGTCCGCTGGAGTCGCCGAGCGGTGAATTCCCGCTCGGTACCGACCAGTTCGGCCGGAGCGTGCTGGCGCTGCTGGTGTGGGGATCACGTGTCTCGCTCACGGTGGGCCTGCTGGCGGCGGTGCTGTGCGTGGCGATCGGCACGGTCGTGGGCATCGTCGCGGGCCACTTCCGCGGCTGGTACTCGACAGTCCTGATGCGGGTCACGGACTGGTTCCTGGTGATGCCGACCCTCGTCCTCGCCATCGCGCTGGCCACGGTGATGGACCGCTCCATCTGGACGGTGATCCTGGCGATCGGCGTCACGACGTGGCCGACGACGGCCCGCCTGGTCCGTGCCCAGACGCTGGCCGTGGAGTCCCGCCCGTACATCGAGCGCTCCCGCGCCCTGGGCGGTGGGCACGGGCACATCATGCTGCGCCATGTCCTGCCGAACGTCATGCCGCTCGTGCTCGCGCAGACCACGCTCGTGATCTCCAACGCGATTCTCACGGAGGCCACGCTCGCCTTCCTCGGCCTCGGCGACCCGACGATCACCTCCTGGGGCGGCATGCTGCAGGACGCACGTGAGGCGGGCGCCGTCAGCGCGGGCGACTGGTGGTACCTGGCGCCTCCCGGCATCGCCGTCGCCCTGGTGGCACTGGCGTTCACGCTGTGCGGCCGCGCCATCGAGTCCGTCCTCAACCCCAGGCTGGGGGTGTCCCGTTGAGCATCCAGGAGACGCCGAATCCACGGCAGGCTCGAAGTACGGAACAGGATCCCTTGCTGGAGGTACGCGGCCTCGAGGTGACGTACGCGGGCGGGGCCGCCGCCGTCCGCGGCGTGGACCTCACCGTGGAGGCGGGCCAGAAGCTCGGCATCGCCGGCGAATCGGGCTGCGGCAAGTCGACACTGGCGCTCGCACTGCTGAGGCTGCTCCCCGCCGGGACGAAGGTGTCCGGGAAGATCCTGCTGGACGGCGAGGACGTGCTGAGCATGAAGTGGGGGCGGGTCCGGGCGGTGCGCTGGGCGGGCGCGTCGATCGTCTTCCAGGGCGCAATGCACTCGCTCAACGCCGTGCACCGCGTCGGTGACCAGATCGCGGAGCCGATCCTGCTGCACAAGAAGGCGACCCAGGCGGCGGCGAAGCGCAGGGCCGGCGAGTTGCTGGAGCACGTGGGGCTGCCCGCGTCGCGCGCGGACGCATATCCGCACGAGCTGTCGGGAGGCCAGCGGCAGCGCGTGATGATCGCGATGGCGCTGGCCTGCGATCCTCGCCTGATCATCGCCGACGAGCCCACGACGGCGCTCGACGTGATGATCCAGGCCCAGATCCTCCGCCTGATCGAGCAGCTCGTGGCCGAGCAGGACCTGGGGCTGATCATGATCAGTCACGACCTGGCGGTGCTGGCCGACACCTGTGACAGGCTCGCGGTGATGTACGCGGGGCGTGTGGTCGAGGAGGGCCCGGCGCTGCAGGTGTACGAGGACGCCCGGCACCCGTACGGCAAGGCCCTCTCGGCGGCGTTCCCGCGCATCGGCGACCCGGCGTCCCGCTTCGCACCGCGGGGTCTGCCCGGCGACCCGCCGGACCCGTCGGACCTGCCCTCCGGCTGTACGTTCCATCCGCGCTGCGCGGTGGCGCTGGACTCGTGCGCTCGCGATGACCAGAAGCTGCGGGACGCGGGACGGGCGCGGAGGGCCGCGTGCGTGCACGTGACCGACGCGGAGCGGCCGGAGGCCGAGGCCGAGGCCGCGGGAGAAACGAGGAACAGTACGTCATGACCATCTCCCCGTCCCCGTCTTCGAAGCCCTCAGGAGCTGCGGCGCCGTCGGGCGTCTCCGCGCCCCTCCTCAGCGCCGCCGACCTGCGGGTCACGTTCCCGGGCCGGCACGGTGCCGCGGACGCCAGGGCCGTCGACGGGGTCGACCTCGACATCGGGCCGGGCGAGATCGTCGCTCTGGTCGGCGAGTCGGGGTGCGGCAAGACGACGCTGGCCCGCTCGCTGCTGGGGCTGGTGCGGCCGACGTCCGGGCAGGTCACGTTCGGCGGCAGACCGCTCGACTACGGGTCGCGCGCCCTGAAGGCGTACCGCAAACGCGTCCAGCTGGTGCTGCAGGACCCCAGCGGCTCGCTCAATCCACGGCACACGGTGTACGACGCGGTGGCGGAGGGCCTGCGTATCCACGGCTACGCCGGGGACGAGCGGGCTGCAGTGGCCGAGGCCCTGTCGCGGGCCGGGCTGCGGCCCCCCGAGCGCTTCTTCCTCCGCTATCCGCACGAGCTGTCGGGCGGCCAGCGGCAACGCGTCGTCATCGCGGGCGCGCTGGTCCTTGAGCCGGAACTGATCGTCGCGGACGAGCCGGTGGCCTCGCTGGACGCCTCGGTACGCGGGGAGATCCTGGCGCTGCTGCTGCGCCTGCGGACCGAGCTGGGCCTGTCCGCCCTGGTCGTGACCCATGATCTGGGTCTGGCCTGGAACATCGCCGACCGGGTCGCGGTCATGTACCTGGGCAGGATCGTCGAGACGGGCGACGTCGAGCAGGTCCTGACGGCTCCCCGGCACCCGTACACACAGGCGCTGCTGTCCGTGCTGCCCGAGGCGGGCGGCGACCCGGTGGTGCTCACCGGCGAGCCCCCGGACCCGTCCCGCATTCCGTCCGGGTGCCGCTTCCATGCCCGCTGCCAGATCCTCGCGAGCGGCGAGGCGGCCGGGGCAGGGGTCGCGGACGCCTGCCGGACGCGGGATCTGCCGGTGCTCGAGGGGGCGGGCGGGGCCCAGGTGGCCTGCCACTGGGCGGCAGCCCGTGCGGGGGTGACGCAGGCGCAGCCGGGCTGAGGCAGACGCCGTCGGTTCCCCAGTCGGTTCCTTCGTGGCCTACTTCGGCTGCCCCGATGCCGCCTCGTACGCCTCGATGAGCTCCCGCGACCGCTTCACGTCGTCCCCGATGGCCTCGAGGAGGGCCTCGATCGAGTCGAACTTCGCCTGCCCGCGGACGAACGCGAGGAAGTCGACGGCGACGTGCAGTCCGTAGAGGTCGAGGCCGACGCGGTCGATGGCGTACGCCTCGACGGTGCGCTCGGTGCCGTCGAACTGGGGGTTCGTGCCGACGGAGATCGCTGCGGGCATCGCCTCGCCCTCGACGTGCAGCCAGCCCGCGTAGACGCCGTCGGCGGGGATGGCGGTGTGCGGCAGCGTCTCGACGTTCGCCGTCGGGAAGCCGAGCTCGCGGCCGCGCTGGGCGCCGCGGACGACCACACCCTCGACGCGGTGCGGGCGGCCGAGGATCTCGGCAGCGCCCTCGACGTCGCCCTCGGCGATCAGCCGGCGGGTCAGCGTGGAGGAGAAGGGCTCGCCGCCGCCCGCCTCACCGCACACGAACAGGTCGACGACCTCGACCTCGTAGTCGTACGTCTGGCCGAGCTGGGCGAGGAAGTCGACGTTGCCGGCGGCCTTGTGCCCGAAGCGGAAGTTGGGGCCCTCGACGACGAGCTTCGCATGGAGCTTGTCGACGAGGACCTTCACGACGAAGTCGGCGGGCGACAGCTTCGAGAACTCGGTGGTGAACGGCAGGATCAGGAGCGCGTCCACACCGAGCTCGGCCATCAGCTCGGCACGCCGGTGGTGCGGGGCGAGCAGCGGCGGGTGGCTGCCGGGGCGTACGACCTCACTGGGGTGCGGGTCGAACGTGACCACGACAGAGGCGACCCCGAGCTCCCGCGCGCGGTCCACCGCGCGACCGATGATCAGCTGGTGCCCGCGGTGCACACCGTCGTAGGAGCCGATGGTGACGACGCTGCGCCCCCAGTCCTGGGGGATGTCCTCCAAGCCACGCCAGCGCTGCACTGTGACCGCTCCTCGAACCCGTGTCCGTGATTCCGTGTTTCCGTAATTGCCTGATACGCAGATACGCAGGTCTAAGACTGCCATGCCGCTTCCCGGCGAGTCGCAGCGGTATGGGGGAGCAGCCCCGGCCACTGCGTCGGGCCACGGCATCCGGTACCGGCGAAGGCCCTGCCGGGACCCGGGCAGGACCCTGCCGGGCCCGGTCTCAGACAAAGACCGCCAGGCTCTTGGACTTGCCCTTCGACTCCTCCACGAGGGCCAGGAACCGCCCCTCAGGGTCGAACACGGCGATCGGCCCCGAGCCCGCGTACTCGTCCGGCATCTCCAGTCGTACACCGTTCGTCAGCAGCCGTGCACGCTTGGCGTCCACGTCCCAGCGGCGGAACGCGGCCGCGGCGGCCTCCGCGATCGGCATGACGGTCAGCTCCTTCTGGAGCTGGTCGAGGGTCCTGGCGGAGTCCAGCTTGTACGGGCCCACGCGGGTGCGGCGCAGCGCCGTCAGATGGCCCCCGACGCCCAGTCCTGCGCCCAGGTCGCGGGCGAGCGCCCGGATGTACGTACCCGACGAGCACACCACCGAGACGACGAGATCCAGCACCGGAGTGCCGTCCTCGGCGACGGCGTCCCGGACGTCGTAGACAGCGAAGGACGACACGGTCACCGGGCGGGCCGGGATCTCGAAGTCCTCGCCCTCGCGGGCCCGCTTGTAGGACCGCTTGCCGTCGATCTTGATGGCGCTGACCTTCGACGGCACCTGCATGATGTCGCCGGTGAGCTTGGCGATCCCGGCGTCGACGGCGTCACGGGTCACGCGCGACGCGTCGGTGGACGAGATGATCTCGCCCTCGGCGTCGTCGGTGACCGTGTTCTGGCCGAGCCGGATCGTGCCGAGGTACTCCTTCTCGGTCAGCGCCAGATGACCGAGGAGCTTTGTCGCTTTCTCGATACCGAGGACGAGGACTCCCGTCGCCATGGGGTCGAGCGTGCCCGCGTGGCCGACGCGGCGGGTCCTGGCGATACCGCGCATCTTGGCCACGACGTCGTGCGAAGTGAAGCCCGACGGCTTGTCGACGATGACAAGGCCGTCGGGCGGGGTGGTCTTCTGGGTCATTCCGCGGCGTCGCCGTCCGTCTCGTCCTCGCCCGGCTTGCGGTACGGGTCCGCCTCACCGGCGTAAGAGGCGCCGGCGGAGGCCTCGCGCACCGCCGCGTCCGAGGCTCGTGCCTTGTCGAGCAGGTCGTCGATGGTCCGGGCGGTGTCCGGCAGGGCGTCCGCCACGAAGGTCAGGGTCGGGGTGAACTTCACGCCCGCCGCACGCCCCACCTCGGAGCGGAGAATGCCCTTGGCGCTCTCCAGCCCTGCTGCGGCGGACGCACGCTCCTCGTCGTCCCCGTACACGGTGTAGAAGACGGTCGCCTCCCGCAGATCACCGGTGACCCGGGTGTCCGTGATGGTCACATGCGAACCGAGCCGCGGGTCCTTGATCCCGCGCTGCAGCTTCTGGGCCACCACCTCTCGGATGAGGTCCGCCAGCCTTTTCGCCCGCGCGTTGTCGGCCACTGGTCCGTCTCCCCTTTGTTCCTGGGATTGTCTTGCCTTGTTCTGTCGGTTGTAGTCGACCATGTCCGGTCGTTGTCGACTCGACCATGTCCGGTCGTTGTCGACCATTTCTGTGGCCGACGACCGCCTTCCGCCGCCCTCTCGGTCACCGTTGGCCGTGTCAGCCCTCGGCGGCCGCGTTCAGTCGTCGTCGCCGTGGAACCGGCGCCGCACCGAGAGCAGTTCCACTTCGGGCCGGCCGGCGACGAGGCGCTCGCAGCGGTCCAGTACGTCGCTCAGGTGTCCCGCGTCCCCGGACACCATCGCCAGGCCGATTCCGGCCCTGCGGTGCAGGTCCAGGTGCTCGACCTCCGCCGCGCTCACCGGGTACTTCCGCTGAAGGTCGGCGACGATCGGGCGGACGATGGAGCGCTTCTCCTTGAGCGACCGTACGTCGCCGAGGAGCAGGTCGAAGGACAGAGTCCCCACATACATGTCGGTCCGGATGTCCCGCCGGTACGGGTTCGACGGTCCCGCCAACCGCTTGGCAGGAACATCAGAACGGTACACGCAACGGCCGGGGCCGATCGACGGGAATTCCACCCGCCGACCGGCCCCGGCCTCCCCACACCTCAGGGGCGTGGGAGGTGCCGTCGGCCGAGCAGTGCTCAGCCGCGCGGCTTCTCGCGCATCTCGTACGTCGCGATGACGTCGTCGATCTTGATGTCGTTGAAGTTTCCGAGGTTGATACCGCCCTCGAAGCCTTCGCGGATCTCGGTGACGTCGTCCTTGAAGCGGCGCAGACCCTCGATGTTGAGGTTCTCCGCGATGACCTTGCCGTCGCGGATGAGTCGGGCCTTGGTGTTGCGCTTGACCTCGCCGGAGCGGATGAGAACACCCGCGATGTTGCCCAGCTTGGACGAGCGGAAGACCTCGCGGATCTCCGCCGTACCGAGCTCGACCTCTTCGTACTCCGGCTTGAGCATGCCCTTGAGGGCCGCCTCGATCTCCTCGATCGCCTGGTAGATGACCGAGTAGTAGCGGACGTCCACGCCCTCGCGCTCGGCCATCTGCGCCGCGCGGCCGGCCGCACGGACGTTGAAGCCGATCACGATGGCGTCCGAGCCCATCGCCAGGTCGATGTCCGACTCCGTGACCGCACCGACGCCGCGGTGCAGGACGCGGATGTCGACCTCTTCGCCGACGTCGAGCTGGAGCAGCGAGGACTCCAGGGCCTCGACCGAACCAGACGCATCGCCCTTGATGATGAGGTTGAGCTGCTGGACCTCGCCGGCCTTGAGCACCTTGTCCAGGTCCTCGAGGGAGACGCGGCGCACCCGCTTGGCGAACGCGGCGTTGCGCTCACGGGCGGCACGCTTCTCGGCGATCTGGCGGGCCGTGCGGTCCTCGTCGACGACGATGAAGTTGTCGCCGGCGCCCGGGACGTTGGTCAGACCCAGGACCTGGACCGGGGTGGACGGACCGGCCTCGTCGAGCGTGTTGCCCTGGTCGTCGTACATGGCGCGCACGCGGCCGTAGGCGTCGCCCACCACCATCGTCTCGCCGACCCGCAGGGTGCCTCGCTGGACGAGGACGGTCGCGGTGGCGCCGCGGCCGCGGTCCAGGCGAGCCTCGATCGCGATGCCCTGCGCGTCCTGCTCCGGGTTGGCCCGCAGGTCGAGCGAGGCGTCCGCGGTGAGGATGACGGCCTCCAGAAGGCTGTCGATGTGCAGACCCTGCTTGGCGGAGATGTCGACGAACATGGTGTCGCCGCCGTACTCCTCGGCCACCAGGCCGAACTCGGTCAGCTGACCGCGCACCTTGGTCGGGTCCGCGCCCTCGACGTCGATCTTGTTGACCGCGACCACGATCGGCACGTCGGCCGCCTTGGCGTGGTTCAGCGCCTCGATCGTCTGGGGCATCACACCGTCGTTGGCCGCCACCACGAGGATCGCGATGTCGGTCGACTTGGCACCGCGGGCACGCATGGCGGTGAACGCCTCGTGACCCGGGGTGTCGATGAAGGTGATCTTCCGCTCTTCGTCGTTGACCTCGGTCGCGACCTGGTAGGCACCAATGTGCTGGGTGATGCCGCCGGCCTCGCCCGCAACGACGTTCGTCTTGCGGATGGCGTCGAGCAGTCGCGTCTTACCGTGGTCGACGTGACCCATGACGGTCACCACCGGCGGACGCGAGACGAGGTTCTCCTCGCCGCCCTCGTCCTCGCCGAACTCCAGGTCGAAGGACTCGAGCAGCTCGCGGTCCTCCTCCTCGGGGCTGACGATCTGGACGGCGTAGTTCATCTCCGTCGCCAGCATCTCCAGCGTGTCGTCGGAGACGGACTGGGTCGCGGTGACCATCTCGCCGAGGTTCATCATGACCGCGACGAGCGACGCCGGGTTGGCGTTGATCTTCTCTGCGAAGTCGGTGAGCGAAGCACCGCGCGACAGGCGAATGGTCTCGCCGTTGCCGCGAGGCAGCATCACACCGCCGACCGACGGGGCCTGCATGGCCTCGTACTCCTGGCGCCTCTGCCGCTTCGACTTGCGGCCACGACGCGCCGGACCGCCGGGACGGCCGAACGCACCCTGCGTGCCACCACGGCCACCGGGGCCGCCGGGACGACCGCCGAAGCCGGGACGGCCACCGCCGCCACCGCCGAAGCCGCCGCCACCGCCGGGAGCGCCGCCGCCACCGGGACGGCCGGCGAAGCCACCGCCGCCACCCGGACGAGCGCCACCGCCGCCGGGACGGCCGGCGAAGCCACCGCCGCCGCCGGGACGACCGGCGCCACCGCCGGGACGACCCGCACCGCCCGGACCGCGGCCGCCGGGGCCGCCGCCGGGACGCGGGCCGGCAGCGGGACGCTGCGGCATCATGCCGGGGTTCGGACGGTTGCCACCGGGACCGCCGCCCGGACGCGGAGCCTGCGGACGCGGCATGCCACCCGGGGTCGGGCGGGGACCGGCCTGGCCCTGCGGACGGGGACCGCCCTGGCCTGCACCCTGCGGACGCGGGCCACCAGGGGCACCGGCACCGCCGGGACGCGGGGCGCCGCCGGGACGGGGCGCCTGCGGGCGCGCCATGCCGGTGGAGCCGCCGGACGTGAAGGGGTTGTTGCCCGGACGCGGACCGGCCGGACGGGCGCCGGGACGCTGCGCCTGACCACCCGGACGCGGTGCACCGGGACGCTCGCCGCGACCCTCGCCGCGACCCTGACCCTGGCCAGGCGTGGCCGGACGGCCACCCGGCTTCGGAGCACCGGGACGGGCGCCGGGACGCGGACCCGCCGACGGAGCGGCAGGAGCGGACGGCGGCGCGGTGAACTCCGGCTGGGCCGGTGCCGCGGGTGCGGGCTTGGGGGCCGGCTTGGGGGCCGGCGTCGGGCGCGGGCCCGGCGTCGGTGCGGCGGCCGCGGGCTTCTCGGCCGCAGGGGCCGGGGCCGCAGGCCGAGGGGCCGCCGGCTTCGGCGCAGCCGGGACAGCCGGACGAGCCGCCTGCGCCGGGGACGGCGCGGCGGGCCTGGCGGGCGCCTGCTTACGAGCACCCGGCTTCGCGCCGGACTTGCCGGAGCCGTTGCCCTGCTGGAAGGCGTCAGTCAGTTTGCGTACTACGGGCGCCTCGATGGTCGAAGACGCCGAACGGACGAATTCACCGAGTTCTTGGAGCTTGGCCATGACGACCTTGCTCTCCACGCCGAACTCCTTGGCGAGTTCGTATACCCGGACCTTAGCCACTTCGCTCCTTTTAGGTCCGGGTTGCGGCCGGACCGTCGCTACTTCATGGGCGTACTCATCGCGTACTCATCGAGTGCTCATCGCAATCTCGACCTACTTCCGACTCGCGAGGTACCTGGGCCGCACGGGGGTTCCGTACGACACTTCTTACGGTGTTGCCTGCTCAGCAACTGTCTTCGACGGCCTGGCGCAAGCCCGCCGTGTCGAGCGGTCCCCGGGCACGGAAGGCCCGGACGAACGCCCGGCGACGGACCGCCAGATCCAGACAGACCAGGGCGGGGTGCACATAAGCACCCCGGCCGGGCAGCGTACCGCGAGGATCGGGGACGCACGCGTCCTCGATCACCACGATGCGCAGCAGATCGCTCTTGGCCGCTCGCTCCCGGCATCCCACACAGGTGCGCTCAGGGCGTGCTCGGGCGTGCGTCCGGCCAGACACTCTTAAGTCTACCTCCCCGTACCGACCTCACCCCTTTGGGGCAAAAATCGAACGGCTGTCGTCTTGATCTCAGCGGCCCCCGGCGTGATCTCGTCGGGGGCCGATCTGTTCGTTGCTGTCAGTCCTGCTGCGGCTCGGTGTCCGGACGGATGTCGATCCGCCACCCGGTCAGCCGAGCCGCGAGACGGGCGTTCTGCCCCTCCTTGCCGATCGCCAGCGACAGCTGGTAGTCCGGCACGGTGACCCGCGCGGAGCGGGCCGCGAGGTCGACGACCTCGACCTTGGAGACCCGGGCCGGCGAGAGAGCGTTGGCGACCATCTCGGCCGGGTCGTCGGACCAGTCGACGATGTCGATCTTCTCGCCGTTCAGCTCGGCCATGACATTGCGCACACGGCCGCCCATCGGGCCGATACAGGCGCCCTTGGCGTTCAGGCCCGAGCGCGTCGACCGCACAGCGATCTTGGTGCGGTGACCCGCCTCACGGGCGATCGCGGCGATCTCGACGGAGCCGTCGGCGATCTCCGGGACCTCCAGCGCGAAGAGCTTCTTGACCAGGTTCGGGTGCGTACGCGAGAGGGTCACCGACGGGCCGCGGACACCCTTGGCCACCCGTACGACATACGAGCGCAGGCGCACGCCGTGCTGGTAGTCCTCGCCGGGCACCTGCTCCTGCACGGGCAGGATCGCCTCGAGCTTGCCGATGTCCACCAGGACGTTCTTCGGGTCGCGGCCCTGCTGGACCACACCGGTGACGATGTCGCCCTCACGGCCCGCGTACTCGCCGAGCGTCGCGTCGTCCTGCGCGTCGCGAAGCCGCTGCAGGATCACCTGCTTGGCCGTCGTCGCGGCGATCCGGCCGAAGCCGGACGGGGTGTCGTCGAACTCGCGGGGCTCCTGGCCCTCCTCGAGGTCCTCGGGGTCTTCCTTCGCCCACACCGTCACATGGCCGGTCTCCCGGTTGAGCTCCACGCGCGCGTGGCGGCGGCTTCCCTCGGTGCGGTGGTAGGCGATGAGGAGGGCCGCCTCGATCGCCTCGACCAGCAGGGAGAAGGAGATCTCCTTCTCCCTCACCAGACCCCGCAGGGCACTCATGTCGATGTCCACGGCTACGCCTCCTCTGCGTTCTCGATGTTCTTGGTGTTCTTGGAGTTCTTGGTGTTCTGAGTGTTCTGGGTGTCTTCCGCGGACGTGCTCTTGCGGCTGAACTCGATCTCCACCCGTGCCCTGGCGATGCCCGTGAAGGCGAGCCTGCGGGAGGTGGGCTTGCGACCCTTCACGCCGGGTACCTCGAGGTCCAGACCCTCGTCGTCCACCTTCAGGATCCGCGCGACCAGCTCGCCGCCGCCCGCGTCCGGCGTCAGCCAGAACCTCGCCAGGCGGTCCGTAGCGCGAACGAAGTGGCGGTGCTCCTTCAGCGGGCGCTCGGCGCCCGGGGAACCGACCTCGAGGGTGTACTCGCCCTCGCCCATCACGTCCTGCTCGTCGAGCTTCGCCGACAGAAGGCGGCTCACCTCGGCGATCTCGTCCAGATCGACACCTTCGTCGGAGTCGATGACGACCCTGAGCACCCGCTTGCGCCCGACCGAGGCCACTTCGATCTCTTCGAGATCCAGGTCCTGGGAGCTGACGAGCGGTTCCAGTAGTTCTCGCAGCCTCTCGCTCTGGGTGGTGCTCATCCGGGTGACTCCTCGGCCGCGTGTGCTGTTGTGGGTAGGTCGCGTGACAGGTCAAAGGGTATCCGGTCCCGGGGGGTGTTGCCGTCCACCGGTCCGGCCGTCCGTGGGGCGGTGACGAGCCGCTGGCGCGGGTCGGGGCGGTCCGGCGGTACGGTGATCATGGCCTCTCGGCCGCTTGTTCCCCTCGCTGTCCGCTCGTACGAAATCCTCGAGGACGTCTGTCGTGTCGCTCCCCCTGCCGTCGCTTGTGCGGCGCACCCCTGACGGGCCGTCCGGGCCCGCGGGGCCTGGTCGAAGGAGTGTTCTCGCCGGCGCGGCCGCCGCGGCCGTCGCCGGTGCCGGGCTGCTCTCGGGCTGTTCGGACGGCGATTCGGGCAGCGGCTCCGCCGGTACCGCCGCGAGGCGGCCGTCTGCCGTCGAGCGGGCACGCGCGCGTGCGGCGAGCGACAGCGCGGGACTTGTCGCGCGGTACGACGCCGTGATCACGGCGCACCCCCCGCTGGCGAAGCGGCTGGGGGTGTTGCGGGCGGAGCTGGTGCGGCATGTGGAGGCGTTCGGCGGCGAGGTGGCGGCGGCCGGGGCTTCGGGGTCGCCTTCCGGTTCGGCTCCGGGTTCGCCTTCCGCTTCGGCCTCGGTTCCGGCTTCTGCGTCGGCTTCTGCCGCCGGGAGTGACGGGAGCGACGTGCCCGCGGACAAGAAGGACGCGCTCGCCTTTCTCGCCTCCTCCGAGCGTGCGCTGGCTGACCGGCGCGGCGCCGCACTGCTCGAGGTGCCCGGCGAGCTGGCCCGGCTGCTCGCCTCTGTCGCGGCGGCGGGTGCCGCGCACGCGTATCTGCTGACGGAGGACGACTGATGAGCGGTGCCGATGACGGCGAGGGCCGGAAGTCCAAGAGCGGCGGCGACAGCGCCCTGCTGAAGGCCGTGCAGGCCGCACTCGGCGCGGAGCACGCCGCCGTGTACGGCTACGGAGTCGTCGGCGGCAGAATCGGTGATGCCCGCCGTGACGAGGCCCGAGCCGCGTACGACGCCCACCGCGCACGGCGTGACGAACTCATGCGCACTGTGCGGGACTTGGGTGGCGAACCGGAGCCGGCGGCCGCGGCCTACGCACTGCCCTTCCCGGTGCGGGACGCGGCGGCGGCCGTACGGCTCGCCGCCGAACTGGAGGATCGGGTCGCCGGGGTGTATTCCGATGTCGTACGGGCAGCCGAGGGCAGTCGGCGCGGGGCGGCCGCGGACGCACTGCGGGAAGCGGCGGTCCGGGCGGCCCGGTGGCGGGGCGGCAGCGTAGCCTTCCCTGGTCTCGCCGAGCGGTCCGGCACGCCGTCCGCTTCGGCGATGCCGAGCGCGTAGGGGCGGCCGGGCGCGTTCGGCGGACCGTACGGCATACGGCGGCATCGCGCGCGTACGGCGGCACCGCGCGCGTTTGCCGCAAGCTCGGACAACGCCACGGCACCGCACACGTACCGGCCCGCGAACGGCCCTACTGGGAAGGAATCACCCGCGCATGGCTTTCGAACCGCCCCGGCGCCTCGTGAGAGCACTCGGCGAGACGCAGCACGACGGGGACGACGGAGCCCGGGTCTGGCTGGAGAAGCTGCCGGAGCTGGCCGAGGCGGCCGTGGCCCGGCACGAGTTGACCGTCGAGCGGGTGCTCGTGCCCGGCGGGCGCAGCAGTCTCGTCGTCCTGGTGCGGCTGCCGGACGGCCGGCCCGCCGTGCTCAAGCTGGCCCCGCGGCGTGCCCGGCCCGGGAGTGAGCGGGCCGCGCTGGCCTGCTGGGGCGGGCGGGGCGCCGTGCAGTTGCTGGACCTGCCGGGCGAGGGTGAAGCGGCCGGTGGCGGGGACGCCGGCGGTGAGAACGGCGGTGACGGGGTGCTGCTGCTGGAGCGGCTGCATCCCGACGTGTCGCTGCGGTCCCTGCCCGAGGCGAAGTCGCTGCTGGAGGCCGCCGGGACGTTGCGACGGCTGTGGGTGGAGCCGCCCGCTAGTCACCGATTCGAGACGGTTGCCGAGCGGACCGGGCGGCAGGCGGTGGCGATGCGGGCCGGCGCGGACGCCGATGCCGACGTGGCGCCGCTGGTCGACGCGGCGCTGGCCGCGCGGGACGAGCTGCTGGCCACGGCGCCCGAGCACAAGCTGCTGCACGGCACGTTCCGGCAGAGCAAGGTGCTGGCGGGCGACCGTATGCCGTGGCTCGCCGTCGGACCCGATCCGGTGGTGGGCGAGTGCGCCTTCGACCTGGCGCGGCTGGTGCGGGACCGGGTGGAGGACCTCATCGCGTCACCGTCGGGCGCGGCGACGACCCGGCGCCGGGTGAAGCGCCTCGCGGACTCCCTCGAGGTGGACCTGGAGCGGCTGCGCGGCTGGACGCTGTTCCGCGCGGTGGAGTCGGGGGTACGGGCCCGCCGCGTCGGCCGGGAGCAGGACTCGGAGCTGCTGCTGGAGTTCGCGGGCTGGTTGTAGTCCGCCGGCGGGGCGTGCTTCGCAGGACTGTCCGCTCGTTCAGGCCTGCTCTTCAGGCCCGTTCCAGTCTCAGCGCCAGTACCGGGCAGTCCGCTGCCGCCCGGCGGGCGCGTTTCAGGGCCGCGCGCTGGACGGGAGCGGAGTCGACCAGCGGGTAACCCCACTCGTCGAGGCTGATGTGCTCGGGCAGCAGTTCCGCGCAGAGGCCGTGGCCCTGGCAGGCGGTCCAGTCGACTTCGAGGTGTCGTTCCGTGTCGGCTCCGGTTCGGTGCTGGTCCATGTCAGCTCCTGTTCTCGGGGACGGGCAGCAGTGGCGTGTGGTCGGTGGCCGTGCAGTGGCCGGTGGCGTGGGCGTCGAGTTCCGGGGCGAAGACCGTCAGGGCGCTGCGTACGAGGCGCACCGTGCCGTCGGGGTGGTGGCAGGCGCCACGGCCCTCGACCAATCCGGCCCAGCGGGCGACGTCCTGGCGCGTCGCGCCCTGGGGGCCGGGTGCGGCCAGGGTCCGGAAGGCGGCTGCGATGCGGGGCAGGCCGCCCAGGCAGGGCCCGCACTGGCCCGCCGACTGGAGGGCCAGATAGCGCAGGACACGAGCGGTCTCGGCCAGGCCGCACCGTTCCACGGGCAGGGCTGCCAGGACACCCGCGCCCACCGAGCCCAGGTGGGCGGCGCCGAGGGTGGCGTGGGCGGCCTGCGCGGCGGGGATCCAGGTGCCGTGGTAGCCGCCCACCAGGACCGCGCTCACGCGGGCCAGGGGCAGCTCCTGGGGCAGGAGCCTGTGCAGCGCGATCCCGTACGGGGCCTCCACAACCTGCGCACTGCGGCCCGGCACGTGCACGGTGCAGAGCATGCTGCCCGGCTCGGCCGGCGTACCGGCGGAGCGGAACCAGTCCGCGCCGTAGCGGGCGATCAGGGCCAGATGGGCGAGTGTCTCCACGTTCTGGACGAGGGTCGGCGCATGGCCGACTCCCCGTTCGCGGACCGGGGGCCGCTGGTGGCGCGGCAGCGCGGGGTGCCCGGAGATGTACTGGGTGAGGGCCGAGGACTCCCCGGACAGGAATCGTTTCGGTACCCGTACCGGCCGTACCGGCAGCGGATCCCGCCGCTCCGTGAGGGCCCCTTCGAGCCCCGGCAGCAGCGCGGACTCCGCCCCCTCCTCCACCGCGAGGTACGCCTCCCCCGCCCCCACCGCATGGGCGGCCAGGCGCAGGCCGTCCAGCACCAGATGGGGTGAGAGCCGCAGCAGCGCCTTGTCCTTGGCGCTGGCGGGCTCCCCCTCCGCCCCGTTGGCGACGACGACCGGCGGGCGCCCGGCGCGTCGCCCCGCGTCGGCGACGGCCACGAGCTTGCGGTACGTCGGGAAGGCCGCCCCGCCGCGCCCGGTGAGCCCGGACTCGGCGACGGTCCGCAGCAGGTCCTCCGGATCTCCGCACACCAGTGGTCCGTACCGTTCCTCGTGCGTGGCGAGTCCGGTCGGCGATCCGCCGGGCGCGAGCAGCCGGGGCGCCATGAGGAGGTCCGGGAGCTGCGTGAACGTCTCGTTCCGGGTGGGCGTCGTGGTGCTCATGGTCAGGCTCCTTCGGCGGTACGGAGAAGGGCGGCGGGCGTGCGGCGGGCGGCGCGTGCGGCATGCAGCACCCGTAGGCCGAACCCGGCGAGGACGGCCGCCACGCAGGCGACGGTCAGCCACACCATCCAGCCGGTGCCGCTGTCCGTACCGATGCCGATGCCGTGGACGAGGGCCGCCGGCCAGGACGCGTACGCGAGCCAGTGCACGGCGCGCCAGGCACGGTGGCCGAGCCTCGCCCGCACCAGGCTGGTGACCAGCACCGCGAGCATCAGGTCGAAGGCGACCGTGCCGAGCCCCAGCCACAGCGGCTGGTAGTCGGAGACGAAAGGGACGAGGACGTCGGCGACGGTGATGTTCACGTAGCCGTCGAGGACCGCGACCCCGATGTGCGCGGCGAGGAACGCGACCGCGGACAGGGACAGGGTGCGGTGCAGTGTGACCGTGCCGAAGCGGGGGAGGCCCGGTAGCCGTCCGCGCAGGCGTACGGCGATGCCGAGCAGGACGACTGCCGTGAACAGGACCAGGCAGACGGCTCCTGTGGCGCGGTTCGCGTACCAGAGGACCGAGGAGTCGGTCATGCGGCCGCCTCCCCGGGGGTGCGGTGGGGCGCCTGCGGCGGGCCTTCTCCCCTGCCCCGCCCCTTCCCGAAACCGGGGGCTCCGCCCCCGGACCCCCGTTCGGCCTGAACGGCCTCGTCCTCAAACGCCGGACGGGCTGAGTTGGGCCAGCCGGGTGTCGTCACCACCGTCCCGCCGTGCGCCACCAGGCGCGCCGGCAGCCCCAGGCCGGACAGCCAGCGCTCGGCCCCCGCGCCCTTGACCAGCGCCGCGGTGCTCGCGGCATTGGCGTCCGCACAGCTCGCGGCCGCGACGGAGACCGTGCGCCAGGGCGAGACGGCGGGCAGGCCCGTGCGCGGGTCCACGATGTGGTGCAGCAGGTGCGTACCGCGCTGCCACCGGCGGGCGGTGGTCCCGGAGGTGGCGAGGCCTCCGCTGCGTACGCCGACGGTGGTGTGCGGGCCGTCCGCCGGTGCCTCGTCGGGGTGGCCGGTCGCGTCCTGGACGCGGACCCGCCAGCCGCCGAGCGGGGGTGTGCCCGCGACGGCGGTGTCGCCGCCCAGGCTGACGAGGACCCCGCAGCCCGCGGCCTCGGCGAGCATCGCGGCGGCCCGGTCGGCGGCCCAGGCCTTGGCCGTGGCGCCCAGGTCGAGGCGGACCCCGGCAGGGACGGTGACCGTGCCGGTCCCCCGGTCCAGCCGGATGCGCCGCCATCCGGGCACGGGCCGGACGGTGAGCCGTACCGGACGGCCGTCGTGCTCCTGCACGAGCTGGAAGTCGCGGTCGTAGCCGATGGCGTTCATGGCCGAGCCGACGGTCGGGTCGACGGCTCCGTCGGTCGCCGCGGCGGCGCGCAGCGCGACGGCGAGCGCGTCGGCGAGCAGCGGGCTCACCCTGACCGGACGGCCGTCGGCGCTGTCCAGGGCGGCCAGCTCGGAGTCGGGCCGGAACCGGCTGCACGCGGCGTCGACCTCGGCGAGGTGGCGGGCGAGCAGCAGATTGCAGGTGTCGAGCAGCCGGGGGTCGGTGGTGACGAGCCGGACGGCGGTGCCGAGCGCACGCCAGTCGGCGGACGCGGTAGCGGTCACGGCCGCCGTGGTCGTCGTGCGGGCGCCGGTCATCACGACGCCCCCGACGTGGAGTGGGCGGAGCCGCTGCCGTCGGACGAGGTGAGGCCGTCGGACGACGACTGCAGGTTCGACGAGGTACTGGAGGAGCTGTCCGAAGAGCTCGACGAGCCGGAGCTCCCCGAACTGCTGCTACCGCTACTGGTGGTGGTGCTGGTGCTGCTACTGCTGCCGCTCGCGGCCGCCGTATCCCCGTCCGACTGCATCGTGCCGATGAGGGTGAAGACCCCCGCGACCGCCGTCAGTGTGACCGCCGCCGCCACGGCCGCTGTGCGCCGCGCTCCCCTGCGCACCGCCGCAACGGCGCCTCGCTCCCTGCCTGTCATGACTGCTCCCCTCCGAAGTGACGCGTTGTCACGTCCTACGGTCGGGGAGCAGCCTGGGAGAAAACTGTGCGGCGGCCATGCCCCCGGGATGAACCCGTTGTGGTTCCGTCCCGGGAGCGCAACAGAACGGCTACGGCCGCCAGGGCCTGTCGGCCCTAGGCCCGGCTAGGCGGTCAGGCGGGCGATCGCCTCTTCGACGGTCAGCTCCTCGCGCTCACCGGTGCGCCGGTCCTTCAGCTCGAGGACGCCCTCGGCCGAACGCCGCCCGGCCACCAGGATGTTCGGTACGCCGATGAGCTCGGCGTCGGTGAACTTCACGCCGGGCGAGACGCCGGCCCGGTCGTCCACCAGCACGCGGACGCCCGCGGCGCCCAGCTTCTCGGAGACGTCGAGCGCCAGCTCCGTCTGGAGCGCCTTGCCCGCGGCCACCACGTGGACGTCGGCGGGCGCGATCTCGCGCGGCCAGACCAGGCCCTGCTCGTCCGCCATCTGCTCGGCGAGCGCCGCCACGGCACGGGACACACCGATGCCGTACGAGCCCATGGTGACGCGGACCGGCTTGCCGTTCTGGCCGAGCACGTCCAGCTGGAAGGTGTCCGCGTACTTGCGGCCGAGCTGGAAGATGTGGCCGATCTCGATCGCGCGGTCCAGCTTCAGACCGGTGCCGCACTTCGGGCAGGGGTCGCCCTCCTCGACGACGACCACGTCGAGGTAGTCGTCCACCTCGAAGTCGCGGCCGCAGACGACGTTCTTCGCGTGCGTGTCGGGCTTGTTGGCGCCGGTGATCCAGGACGTGCCGGGGGCGACGCGGGGGTCGGCGATGTAGCGGACCTTGCCGAGGCCCTGCGGACCGACGTAACCGCGTACGAGGTCGTCGCGGCCCTCGAAGTCCTCCGCCGTGACGAGCTCGACCTCCGCCGGGGCAAGGTGCTCGCCGAGCTTGCCGAGGTCGACCTCGCGGTCGCCGGGCACGCCGACCGCCACGATCTCGCCGTCCACCTTGACCAGCAGGTTCTTGAGGGTCGCCGATGCGGGGACGCCCAGGTGCTCGGCGAGCGTCTCGATGGTCGGGGTGTCGGGGGTGTCCACCTCCTCGATCGCCGGGTGCTCGGCGCCCTCGACCGGCTTCAGCGCGAAGGTCACGGCCTCGGTGTTCGCCGCGTAGTCGCAGGCCGGGCAGTCCACGAAGGTGTCCTCGCCGGCCGCCGCCGGAGCCAGGAACTCCTCCGAAGCCGAGCCGCCCATGGCGCCCGAGACCGCGGACACGATGCGGTAGTCCAGACCCAGGCGCGCGAAGATGCGCTGGTACGCCTCGCGGTGCAGGCGGTACGACTCGGCCAGGCCCTCGTCCGTGGTGTCGAAGGAGTACGAGTCCTTCATCTGGAACTCGCGGCCGCGCAGGATGCCCGAGCGCGGGCGGGCCTCGTCGCGGTACTTCGTCTGGATCTGGTAGAGCATCACCGGCAGGTCCTTGTAGGACGCCACCTGGTCCTTCACGACGAGCGTGAAGATCTCCTCATGGGTCGGACCGAGCAGGTACTCGCCGCCCTTGCGGTCCTTCAGCCGGAACAGCAGGTCGCCGTACTCCTCCCAGCGGGCGGACGCCTCGTACGGCTCCTTCGGCAGCAGGGCGGGGAGCAGGACCTCCTGGGCGCCGATGGCGTCCATCTCCTCGCGGACGACGCGCGAGATGTTGTCCAGGACCTTCTTGCCGAGCGGGAGCCAGGTCCAGATGCCCGCCGAGTTGCGGCGCACGTACCCGGCGCGGACCAGCAGCTTGTGGCTGAGCGTCTCGGCGTCCGCCGGGTCGTCGCGCAGTGTCTTGACCATCAACCGGGACATGCGCTGGACCTGGGCCATGATTCTTAACTCCTGCTACGTAAGGGTGATGGCTAGGAGGTTAGCCCTGCGGTCCACGCCGGTGGAAATCCGTTACCGCCCGAGTGGTCCGCTACCGCCTGAGTGGCAGCGGCGCGCCCATCACCGCGTACGGCTTCGGGGCGCTCGGGAAGAGGACCTGCCTGGCCAGATCCTCGTAGCCGAGCGAGTGGTACAGGCCACGGGCCGGGCTGTCCATGTCGATCGCCGAGAGGATGGAGCGGGGCTCGTCGGCCTCGTCGGTGATCCTGGTGATCAGCGCACGGCCGATGCCGCGGTTCTGGTACGCGGAAAGGACATGCAGCTCGGTGATGACGAACGAGTTGTCGAGCCAGTCGTCGTGGCCGCGAGCGCGCAGATACGGCTGGACGACGGTGGACCACCAGTGGGTGCGGTCGTTCGGCATGCCGTAGACGAACCCGACGAGCCGCCCGTCCACCGTGAAGGCGCCGAGCGCACGCGCCCCGGGATAGGTGATGTGCCGCAGCACGATCTGCCGGCGCACCGTGATCTCGTCGGCGCTGAGCCCGAAGGCCTCCGCCTGCACGGCCAGCGCTTCGTCGACCCGCGCGGCCAGATCCAGCGGGCCGATCACGACGTCGTCGGGGGTACGGGGGCCCGGCCTGGGAATGCGCAGCATGTCGGCGAGACTACCTCGGGGGCAGAGCCCCGGACCCCCGGGACCAGGGATCGGACCCGGGATCCGGCCCCGGTTCCACCCGGGTTCCGACCTGGGATCAGAACAGCACGCTCATGAAGGCGCCGACCTCCTGGAAGCCGACCCTCCGGTACGCGGCGCGTGCCGCCGTGTTGAAGTCGTTGACGTACAGGCTGGCGACCGGCGCGACATCCGTGAGGGCGTAGCGCAGCACTGCCGCCATGCCGGGCGCCGCCAGGCCTTGCCCCCGGTACTCGGGCGCCACCCAGACGCCCTGGATCTGGCATGCCTGCGGGGTCGCGGCGCCGATCTCCGCCTTGAAGACGACCTTGCCGTACTCGTCGAGGCGGGCGAAGGAGCGCCCGGATCCGACCAGTTCCGCGACGCGCGCCTGGTAGAGCAGCCCGCCGTCGCCCGCGAGCGGGGAGATGCCGACCTCCTCGGTGAACATCGCCACGCACGCCGGCATGATCGTTTCCATCTCGTCCTTGCGGATGCGGCGGACGTAAGGATCGGGAGCGACGTCGTCGGGGAGCCGGTCGGTGACCATCAGCGGCTGGTGGGCGCGGATCTCACGGGCCGGGCCCCAGCTCGGTTCGAGCAGCCGCCACAGCTGCGCGGTGGGTCCGGCCGGGCCGACGATCGAGGAGCAGCGGCGGCCGGCCCGCCGGGCGCGGTCGGCGAAGGCGCGTACGGCCTCGGGGGTGGTGCAGATCGGCACCAGATTGGCGCCCGCGTAGCACAGGGACTGCAGCATGCCGTCCGCGTACCAGCCCCACATCTCGCCGCCGAGCCGCCACGGGTCCAGGCCCGCGATGTGCACCCGCGACGCCACGAACGCGTTTGCGACCGGCTCGCGGTCGAGCACGGCCAGTGCGGCGTCGAGGTCGCTCGGTTCGAGGACCCGGGTGGTCGTCTGCGTCAACAAGATTCGAGGACCTCACCATACGGTCTGCTGATTTCCGCACTGTACCTGGCGAGGTTGTGTGGCGCCGCCCCATGGGGACGCCCCACCGCTGGAGACAGCGGTGGGGCGTGCGAAAACGCCGGAGATGGGCGGGACGTGCGGGAATGCCGGAGATCAGCCGGCGACCGAGACCTCGGGCTCGCCGGACATGACGCCGTCCTTCTCCATCTGCTCGGCGAGCTTCATGGCCTCCTCGATGAGGGTCTCCACGATCTTCGACTCGGGCACCGTCTTGATGACCTCGCCCTT
>NZ_JBSFWK010000041.1:0-80840 GCF_053594815.1 Streptomyces sp. NPDC002577
GACGATGGAGTCCTTGCCACCGGAGAACAGGATCACCGGCCGCTCGAACTCGCCCGCCACCTCACGGAAGATGTGCACCGCCTCGGACTCCAGAGAGTCCAGATGGCTCAGGGCGTACGGGCCGGCGCCCTCGGGGTTGCCGGCTGCCTCGTGGACAGTGGCCGCGGTCGTCATGCGAGACCCCTTTCGGCGAGCAGCGCGTGAAGCGCCGCAGCGGACTCCTGCACAGTCTGGTTGTGCGACTCGATACGCAGATCCGGCGTCTCGGGCGCCTCGTACGGGTCGTCGACCCCGGTGAGCCCCGAGATCTCGCCGGCCGCCTGCTTGGCGTACAGGCCCTTCACGTCGCGCACGGAGCACACGTCGACCGGCGTCGCGACGTGCACCTCGACGTACGGCGTGCCCTCGGTCTCGTGGCGCTTGCGCACCGCGTCACGGCTGTCCGCGTAGGGGGCGATGACCGGGACCAGGGCCTTCACGCCGTTCGACGCGAGCAGTTCGGCGACGAAGCCGATGCGCTGCACGTTGGTGTGCCGATCCTCGCGGCTGAAGCCGAGACCCGCCGAGAGGAACTCGCGGATCTCGTCACCGTCCAGGACCTCCACGCGGTGGCCCTCATCGCGCAGCCGGCCCGCCAGCTCGTACGCGATGGTGGTCTTGCCGGCACTCGGCAGACCCGTGAGCCAGATGGTGGCCCCAGTCACGTGCTTCTCCCGTCCCTGGTCGTTCGTCTCGTACGTGTCGTCGTTCGTCTGGTGCGCCGTGCCCGTCATTCGTGCAGCCCGCACTCGGTCTTGGCGCGGCCCGCCCAGCGGCCGGCGCGTGCGTCCTCGCCCTCCAGCACCCGGCGGGTGCAGGGCGCGCAGCCGACCGACGTGTAGCCGTCCATCAGCAGCGGGTTGGTGAGGACGCCGTGCTCGGCGACGTAGGCGTCCACGTCGTCCTGCGTCCAGCGGGCGATCGGCGAGATCTTGACCTTCTGCCGCTTCTCGTCCCAGCCGACGACGGGGGTGTTCGCCCGGGTCGGGGACTCGTCGCGGCGCAGGCCCGTCGCCCACGCGTCGTACTTGGCCAGCCCCTCCTCCAGGGGCTTGACCTTGCGCAGCGCGCAGCACAGGTCGGGGTTGCGGTCGTGCAGCTTCGGGCCGTACTCGGCGTCCTGCTCGGCCACCGTCTGGCGCGGCGTGAGGGTGATGACGTTGACGTCCATCACCGCCTCGACCGCGTCCCGGGTGCCGATGGTCTCCGGGAAGTGGTAGCCGGTGTCCAGGAACACGACGTCGACGCCGGGCATCGCGCGCGATGCGAGGTGCGCGACCACCGCGTCCTCCATCGAGGAGGTCACGCAGAAACGCTTACCGAAGGTCTCGGCGGCCCACTGGAGGATCTCGAGCGCGGAGGCGTCCTCGAGGTCGCGCCCGGCCTGCTCGGCGAGCGCCTTGAGATCGTCTGTGGCTGGATCTGCCTGAATCGTCGTCATATCTCGTCCCCTCCACCGTCTTGACGCTGAAGACCCCGGGCCAGCAGCCCGAGGAACTTCAACTGGAAGGCTCGATTGCATGCCGCGCATTCCCACGCGCCGTGGCTGCCTTCGACGGCTTCACTCGGCCGAAGGTCCTCGTCGCCGCAGTAAGGGCAGTAGAAGGGCGCCGCGCGCTCGCTCATGACAGCGATTCCTCGCCGGCACGGGCCGCCCACGTGGCGAACCGCTCGCCTTCCTCGCGCTCAGCCTGGAAGCGCTTGAGGACGCGCTCCACGTAGTCCGGAAGCTCCTCGGAGGTGACCTTCAGACCGCGCACCTTGCGGCCGAACCCGGCCTCCAGGCCCAGCGCACCGCCGAGGTGCACCTGGAAGCCCTCGACCTGCTCGCCCTTGTCGTTGAGGACCAGCTGGCCCTTGAGACCGATGTCCGCCACCTGGATACGGGCACAGGCGTTCGGGCAGCCGTTGATGTTGATGGTGATCGGCTCGTCGAAGTCCGGGATACGGCGCTCGAGTTCGTCGATCAGCGAGGCGCCACGAGCCTTGGTCTCGACGATGGCGAGCTTGCAGAACTCGATGCCGGTGCAGGCCATCGTGCCGCGCCGGAAGGGCGAGGGGTTGACGGTCAGGTCCAGCGCCTCCAGGCCCTCGACCAGCGACTCGACCTTCGACTCCGCGACGTCGAGCACGATCATCTTCTGCTCGACGGTCGTGCTGAGGCGGCCCGAGCCGTGCGCCTCGGCCAGCTCGGCGATCTTCGTGAGGGTCGTCCCGTCGACACGGCCGACGCGCGGCGCGAAGCCGACGTAGAACCGGCCGTCCTTCTGCCGGTGCACACCGACGTGGTCGCGCCAGCGCTCGACGGGCTGGGCGGGTGCCGGGCCGTCGATCAGCTTGCGCTTGAGGTACTCGTCCTCCAGGACCTGGCGGAACTTCTCCGTGCCCCAGTCGGCGAGCAGGAACTTCAGGCGGGCGCGGGTGCGCAGCCGGCGGTAGCCGTAGTCGCGGAAGATCGAGATGACGCCCTCGTAGACGTCCGGGACCTCGTCCAGCGGGACCCAGGCGCCGAGGCGCTGGCCGATCTTGGGGTTGGTGGACAGGCCGCCGCCGACCCAGAGGTCGAAGCCGGGGCCGTGCTCGGGGTGGTTCACGCCGACGAACGCGATGTCGTTGATCTCGTGCGCCACATCGAGGAGCGGCGAGCCGGAGATCGCGGACTTGAACTTGCGTGGCAGGTTGGAGAAGTCCTTGTTGCCGATGATCCGGCGGTGGATCTCCTCCAGGGCCGGAGTGCCGTCGATGATCTCGTCGGCGGCGATCCCGGCGACCGGCGAGCCGAGGATGACACGCGGGGTGTCACCGCAGGCCTCGGTCGTGGACAGGCCCACGGCCTCCAGCCGGTTCCAGATCTCGGGAACGTCCTCGATACGGATCCAGTGGTACTGGACGTTCTGCCGGTCCGTGATGTCGGCGGTGCCGCGGGCGAACTCCTGCGAGATCTCCCCGATGACGCGCAGCTGCTCGGTGGTCAGCCGGCCGCCGTCGATGCGCACGCGCAGCATGAAGTACTCGTCGTCGAGCTCCTCCGGCTCCAGGATGGCGGTCTTGCCGCCGTCGATCCCGGGCTTGCGCTGGGTGTACAGCCCCCACCAGCGCATCCGGCCCCGCAGGTCGTTGGGGTCGATCGAGTCGAAGCCGGTCTTGGAGTAGATCGTCTCAATGCGTGTCCGCACATTGAGACCGTCGTCGTCCTTCTTGAACTGCTCGTTGCCGTTGAGCGGGGTGAAGTGACCCACGGCCCACTGGCCCTCACCGCGGTGACGGCTCGCCTTGCGACGGGGCGCGGCAGAAGGGTTCGGCGGGGTGGCGGCCATGGTTGTACGTCCTTTGGGACAGCAGGAAATCGGCTCTGGCCTGCGCGTATGAGGTCATGCTCGATGCGGGCGCATCGTTGCGCAGGTAAGTCGTGAGACAGACTGATCGCGGCGTTGCTGGACTGTCAGCTCGCCGGACAGATGGCGCTGGACATGCGGCCGAGGTCGACGTGCCGCCGACTCACCAAGGCAATTCCAGCTCGAGACATGACGGAAGCGTGTCACGGGGATCTCCGGGCAGTCCACCATTATCCGAAATGTGGACACCCTTGTCTCGCTTGATGAGACAAGGGTGTCGCCGGTCACACACTGCGCTGCCGCGTGGACCCGTATGGGCGCCGGATGGCGTGGACGTCAGATGGCGTACGCCCCCGGCCACGGGCCCGGCGTCGACACCTCGGGCTCCTCCTCGACCTTGGTCTCGAACAGAGTGAAGCCGCGCCGGAGGTAGTTGTCCATCGCGTGCTCGCCGTCCTTGCTGCAGGTGTGCAGCCATACGCGCTTGGTCGGCGCGCGGCCCGGCCACCGCTCGGCGAGGTCCCAGGCGCGCGCGACGCCGTGGCTGAGCAGATGTCCGCCGAGCCGCCGGCCGCGGAACGCCGGGATCAGCCCGAAGTAGACGATCTCGACGGCCCCCTCGTCCTGGGCTTCGAGCTCCACGTATCCGGCGGGGGTGCCCTTCTCGTACGCGACCCAGGTCTCCGTCCCCGGCCGGTTCAGCACGTCCTGCCACTGGGCGTACGTCAGGCCGAGCCGGTCCGTCCAGCGGATGTCCCCGCCGACGGCCGTGTAGAGGAACCTGCTGAACTCGGGCGAAGGCGCCTCGGCCCGTACGATCCGGACGTCTCCCTCGGGCGCGGCCGACGGCCGCAGATCAGACGGCGAGGTCTGCTCGAGGGACCACGTGGTCACAGTGATGCTCATGCGCGCCAGGGAATCACGTGGCCACCCCTCGCTCCAAAGCAGACGCGGCGTCGTCGTTCGAGCGCGTTGACGGATCGGGGAGGTGTGGGGAAGTGTGGGGCGGGTGTAGGAAGTGTGGCGAACGGCACACGCCACCGGCACATACGCGGCGACCAGCGGCGGCCCGTCGTCTCCCGACAGCCTGAAATGCATTGGCCAAAGGTTGCTCGGTGAGGCGGGAGCAAAACCCTGATCCAGGGGAAACTTGGGCGTAGGGTGGTCCGCCTTGGGGAGAGATGTACCGCCTGGGGGAGTCGAGGGGGGCAGAGTATGGGGGGCGAAGCCAGGATCCTCATGGTCGACGACCATGAGGACAATCTGTACGCGCTGGAGAGCGCCCTCACGCCGCTGGGACTTCCGCTGGAACGGGCCACGAGCGGTGACGAGGCCCTCAAGGTGGTCCTGCGCGGCGGTATCGGGCTCGTTCTGCTGGACGTCGTGATGCCCGACGTGAGCGGACTCGACGTCGTGCGCTACATGAGCCGCCTGGAGCAGACGCAGAACATCCCCGTCATGCTGCTGACCGGCCTGGGCCAGGACTCCCAACTCGCGACGGCGGCCCTGCAACTCGGCGTGGCCGACCTCGTCGTCAAGCCCGTCGACCCCTGGGCGCTGCGGATGAAGGCCCGCTATCTGTATGCGACGCACCAGCGGGTGAGGTCCCTGGAGCGGGAGCTGGTGAGTCTGCGCGGGCGCGGCGGGAGGGGCCCGGGGACCGGGATCGCGGCCGCGACCATGGCCGGGGGTACGGAGGCTGTGCCGGGGGCGGGTACAGGGGCTGGGTCAGGGGCCCGGACGGAGACCGCTACTCAGGCCGGGACCCTGAGGCCCGAGTCCGTGGTGACGGTCTGCCCGGACGGACCCGGGGCGGACGAACCCGGGACGGGTGCTGCGGCCGCGGCCGTGCCGGTGGTGCGGGTCGACGCCTGACGGCCGACGTAGGCCGTGGCGGCCGCCGGCCCGGGTGGGGCCGCTGGGGTCCCGGGTACGGCCTTGGGATGCCGGTCGTGCTGTGCCCGAGTCCCCGGTCAGCGCGTCGTCTCGCGGGCGCTGCGCACCGCGGGGGCCGCGGAGTGCGGCAGTAGGTGCGCCGGGTGGGCGGGCATGATCACTTGCACGTCCACGTCCTCGCGCAAGCGGTACGGACGGTGGGCGAGCAGGGGGCCGAGATAGCGGCGGACCCGGGACAGCTCCGCGCGTACCGTCACCGTGCGCGCCGGATCGCCGAACACGTCCTCGGCGAGAGCGGCAGCGGTGCGCCCGGCCCGGTTCGTGGCCAGGAGGTAGAGCAGCTCGGCGTGGCGCGGGCTCAGCTCGTGCGACCACGTGCCCGCGCCGCCCGACACCGTGACCGACCAGCGGCGGGCGTTGCTCACATCCAGCACGACCCGGGTGACGCTCTCCGGCTCCGGACCCTCCAGGGCCCGTACCAGCCAGCCGCCCGGCAGCGGCTCCACCGCGCACGTACCGAGCGACGGAAGCCATGTGTGCCCGGCGGCGAACGACCTGGGCAGCGCCAGCCGGCGGACCGGCGGCATCCCGGTCACCGCTGCCATCCAGCCGTGCACGTCGACGGCGAGGGCGCGTCCGGTCATCCGGGCCAGCATCGGGGCGGCGACCGAGCGGAGCCGGTCGAGCGACGACAGATGCAGATTGCGCAGCTCGGCCTCGGCGAGCCTGGTCACCGAAGTGACCAGCGCCAGCGTCGCCGGGTGCATCGTGTCGAGCGGACCGCTGATGTCGACGACCCCGAGCAGCCGGCCGTCCCGGGGGTCGGTGAGCGGTGCGCCGGTGCACGTCCACGAGTGGTGGGTGCGGACGAAATGTTCCGCAGAGAACACCTGTACGGGCCGGCGGGTGATGAGCGGCGTGCCGATCCCGTTCGTGCCGACGACGTCCTCCGTCCACTCCGCGCCGACCTCGAAACCGAACCCGTCGGCCTTCCGCAGCACCGACGTGCTGCCCTCCCGCCACAGGATGCGCCCCTCACCGTCGGTCACGACCATGATGTGCTGCGCCGCGTCGGCGACCGAGACGAGCCCTTCCTGCAGGACCGACAGGATCTGCGCGAGCGGTGAGGACCTCCGGCGCTGCTCGATCTCCTCCATGGACAGCAGCCCCGTGCGCAGGTCGCGGTCGGGGTCGACACCGCTGTGCAGCATGCGGTTCCACGACTCCCCGATCACGGGACGCGGAACGAGCGGCAGCTGCTGCCCGGAGAGAGCGGCAGCGTGCACGCCCTTGAGCAGACGCGCGGCCTGGGCCGCGTCCATCGCGGCAAGCCTGGTCAGGTCGATCGTCGGAGCCGTCACCGGATCCTCCCCAAAGCCTCCCCCCAGTGCCTCAAGGGCCTGGGAGGTACCCCCATCGCCCGGGCACGTAGCGGGTTGTGCACCCTCCGCACATCCTCCCCTGCCGCACACCCCGAAAGGGCACTGGCGGGCGGATATTTTGCAACCTTCTGCAACTCTGGCGAACCGCCGCCCGGTGCCGGAAGCTTGGGGCTGCTCCTGGGAAGGAGCCACGGCTGCGGGGGTGGTGCCGTGTCGGCGCAGCACCACCCCCGTGACACATCACCACGCGGGCACACGGCCCCGCTCACGGACCAACCCGGCGCGCCCGGCTATGGGGGGCGGGCGCGCCGGGCCACACACGTCGCTGAGCCGCCGCGATGGCCCTCCGGAGCCGCACCGGCGGCTGCCGCCCCAGCCGCCACCGGCGGCCCCTCACTCCACGGGTCGCGCCCGCTCCACCACCGAGCCCAGGTCCAGGCTGTGCGGCAGCGTGCCGAAGGCCGCGCCCCAGTCGCCGCCCAGGCGCGAGGCGCAGAACGCGTCGGCGACCGCGGGCGGCGCGTACCGCACCAGCAGGGACCCCTGCAGGACCAGCGCCATGCGCTCCACCAGCCGCCGGGCCCGCGCCTCGATGCCGTCCAGGTCGGCGAGTTCGGTCAGCAGGCCCTTGATGGCGGCGTCGAGCCGGTGGTCCTCGCCGCGGGTCCGGCCGACCTCCTGAAGGAACGCGTTCAGCGCCTGCGGCTCGCGCTGCAGCGCCCGCAGGACGTCCAGGGCCTGTACGTTCCCCGAGCCCTCCCAGATGGAGTTGAGCGGCGACTCGCGCAGCAGCCGGGGCATGCCCGACTCCTCCACGTATCCGTTGCCGCCCAGGCACTCCAGTGCCTCGGCGGCCATCGGTGTGCAGCGCTTCGTCACCCAGTACTTGGCGGCCGGCACCGCGAGCCGCAGGAACGCGCGCTCCTGCTCGCTCCCGTCGTCGTACGCCGCGGCCAGCCGCATCCCGAGCGTCGTCGCGGCCTCCGACTCCAGTGCCAGATCGGCCAGGACGTTGCGCATCAGCGGCTTGTCGATCAGCTTGCCGCCGAAGGCTTCGCGGTACGTGCAGTGGTGCACGGCCTGGGCGACGGCCTGCCGCATGATCGCGGCCGCGCCGAGCACGCAGTCCAGGCGCGTGGCCGCGACCATCTCGATGATGGTGCGCACCCCGCGCCCCTCGTCGCCGACCCGCCGCGCCCACGTCCCGTCGAACTCGACCTCGCTCGACGCGTTCGAGCGGTTGCCCAGCTTGTCCTTGAGCCGCTGGATCGCGAACGGGTTGCGCGTCCCGTCCTCCAGGACGCGCGGCACCAGGAAACACGTCAGGCCCTCGGGCGCTTGTGCCAACACCAGAAAGCCGTCCGACATCGGGGCGGAGCAGAACCATTTGTGCCCCGTGAGCACATACTCGCCGTCCGCGGCCAGCGCCTGCGCGGTGGTCGTGTTGGCCCGTACGTCGCTGCCGCCCTGCTTCTCCGTCATCCCCATACCGAAGAGCACGCCGGCCTTCTGCGCGGCCGGCCGCAGCCCCTCGTCGTAGACGAGCGAGGTCAGCCGCGGTTCCCACTCGGCCGCCAGTTTCGGCTCCGTGCGCAGGGCGGGCACCGCCGCGTGCGTCATCGACAGCGGGCAGCCGTGTCCTGCCTCGACCTGCGACCACACCACGAACCCGGCCGCCCGCCGCACATGCCCGGCCGGCCGCGTCCAGGCCGCGGTCAGCCCCGCCGAGACGCCCTTGCCGAGCAGCCGGTGCCAGGACGGATGGAATTCGACCTCGTCGATGCGATGCCCGTAACGGTCGTGCGTGCGCAGCTTCGGCGGGTTCTCGTTGGCCAGCGCTCCCCACTCCTGGGCCTGCGCGGAGCCCGCGGCCAGGCCGAGCCCCGACAGGTCCTCGCGGACCTCTTCGAGCAGACCGGGATCGACGTGTCGTCCGACCGCCTCCGCCAGGGCCCGGTCGGCCGCAAAGACGTCATATCCGACCAGGGGCGGGGCCTGGTTGGTCACTGTGTGAGTGGTGGCTGCCATGTCGATACGGTAAGGACGTGCACCAGGCAAAAGAAACACCTGAACGGCCGTCCGGCCGTCTACACCGCGCCCGCGCTCTGTACCGGAACGTGTCCATGCGCAGGACGGCCTGGTTGCTGATCAAGGACACCGTCGACTCGTGCATGGAGTACCGGGTCCTCGGTCTCGCGGCGGAAGCGGCGTTCTTCACGCTGCTGTCCGTACCGCCGCTGCTGCTGAGCCTGATCGGACTGCTCGGCTACGTCGACGACTGGACGGGCGCCGACACCATCGCCAGCCTGCAGACGAACCTGCTGGAGGCGTCCCGCACCGTCCTGTCCGACAAGGGCGTGAACCAGATCGCCCGGCCCATCCTCGAGGACGTGATGCGCGGCGGCCGGCCGGACGTCATCTCGCTCGGGTTCCTCTTCGCCCTGTGGTCGGGCTCGCGCGCGGTGAACGTCTTCATCGACACGATCACCGTGATGTACGGCCTGGACGGGGTGCGCGGCATCGTCAAGACACGCCTGCTCTCGTTCTTCCTCTTCATAGTCGCGCTGCTGATCGGCTCGGTGGCGCTGCCGCTGATGGTGGCGGGGCCGGACGCGGTGCTGAAGGTCCTGCCGGTGTCGACGTCCGTCGTGCAGATCCTGTACTGGCCGGTCGTGATCGTCCTGTCGATCGTCTTTCTCACGACGCTGTACCACGTGTCCGTGCCGGTGCGCTCGCCCTGGGTGGAGGACACCCCGGGGGCACTGGTGGCGCTCGGCATGTGGGTGCTGGGCAGCTTCCTGCTGCGCATCTACCTGACGAACACGGTGGAAGGACCCACCACCATCTACGCCTCGCTCGCCGCGCCCGTCGCCGTGCTGTTGTGGATCGGGGTCTCCGCGTTCGCGGTGCTGGTCGGGGCCGCGGTCAATGCCGCCATCGACCGCGTGTGGCCGTCTGTGGCGACGGCCGCGGCGCGTGCCGCCAACGAGCGGATGCGGGAGGCGCAGGCCGCCGATTACGTGGCCCGCGCGAAGGCGCGCGTCGTCCACGACGAGGACCCGGACGACCCGGACATGCCGTCCGAGTTCCCCGAGCGCTGGTCGAAGTTCCTGCCGCCCGACGATGTGACGTCACGGCTGCGGACCCATGCGAAGTCGCATACGAAGGCGCATACGAAGGCGCATACGAAGCCGCACGCCGCATCGCAGGCGAACGGGCAGGCGGTGCCGGACGCGAAGACGCAGGCGAACGGGCAGGCGACGCCGGGCGCCACGACGCAGGCGGCGCCGGAAGCGAAGCCCCCGGCGCAGAAGAACGGCGAGGCGCCGCGGGGGCGGGAGCCCGGAGGGCACTGATCCCCCCCAGGCCCGGGCCCGCCCCACGAGCGCCACGTCACCAGCGCCTGGCGAGCGCCACGCCCGCGCCTCAGGCCGAAGCCGTCGCCGCATCCTCCGCCGAGAGCCGGGGACGCTCGGTCGCGGCCCTCAGGCGCGAGGAGGCCGCCGGGTCGGACGGGCGGCGCGTGTGCCAGTCCGTGACCGCCTGGTAGGCGGCCGCGACCTCGAGCAGCCGGTCCTCCTCGTACGGCTGGCCGCCCAGGATCGCGCCGACGGGCACGCCGTCCCCGTCGAAACCGATCGGGAAGCCGATCTCGGGGAGGCCCAGGATGTCGAACGGCACGGGTCCGGTCTGCAGCAGTACGTCGCACCCGTCGTCGCCGAAGAGGCCGTCGAGCACCTCCCGCAGCAGGTGGTTCTTGGCGCGCTGCGCCGTGATCCATTCGTCGCCGGAGAGCATCAGGCCCTGCAGCCAGCTCAGCAGGGAGACACCGAACTTCGCCGGGTCCGTGCGCAGCCAGTGCCGGAACGGTTCCGTCCGCTCGGCCAGCCGGGCCGCGTTGAACGTGCCGGTCAGCAGCCCCCAGTCGGCCGGGTAGGCGACGTCCACGAGCGTGGCACCCGGGATCGCGTCCAGCGTGTCCAGGAACGCACCACGCAGCTCCTTCTGCGAGCTCAGGAAGTCCGCCGGTACCCCGATCCGGGTGGCCCGGCGCATGCGCACCGCGCCGCCGCGCGAGACGACGGGGGTCGCGGCCCGGACGAGGTCCGGCACGTCCGGCAGCCCGAGCGTGCGCGGGTCCCGGGCGTCCGGTCCGGCCATGACCTGCAGCATGATCGCCGCATCCATGGCGTCCCGGGCGAGCGGCCCCGAGTGGTCGCGCGTGAACGACAGCGGAATCACGCCGTGCAGCGAGACGCGTCCCATCGTGGGTTTCAGACCGGTCAGGTTCTGCTGGTTGGAGGGCAGCACGATGGAGCCGCCGGTCTGGGTGCCGATGGACGACGACGCCAGGCGCCCGGCCACGGCGCACGCGGGACCGGTCGACGAGCCGCCGGGGTCGACGGCCGGGTCGTCCGGCGTCCAGGCGTTGACGGTCGTGACCGTGCCGTTCGGCTTCGTGGCCCGCGTCGTCGCGAGCGGTCCCATCTGGCCCTTGCCGAGCACGATCCCGCCCGCCGCCGTCAGGCGCGCCACGGCCGCGGCGTCCTCGTCCGGCACGAAGTCCTCGAAGATGTACGAGTTGCAGCGGGTCGGTACACCGGCCGTGAAGTAGTTGTCCTTGATGCACAGCGGAACGCCCCGGAGAACGCCGTCCGGGCCCTCGCCGCGGTCGGCCCTCCGCGCCGCGGTCAGCGCGGCATCGCCGGTCACCTCGGCGTACGCCTGGTACGTGGAGTCGTAGCGCTCGATCCGCTCCAGATACGCCTGCACCAGATCGGTGGCCGACAGCCTGCCGCGGCGCATGAGCACGACGGCCTCGGCGAGCGTCGCTTCGGACGGGTCGTCCAGCGCGGCCTGTCGTATGTCGACGCGGATGTCGCGGGCGTCGATGCCGGCGGTCCCCGCCGTCTGGGCCGGGGTCGCCTGTGCCGGGGTCGCGGGAACCGCGAAGCCTCCCGCGAGCGCGGCCGAACTGGCAAGGAAAACCCTCCTGTTGACGGTGCGACTCATCACTCGCCCACCTTCCCGGTCCACGCCTCCGTGATGGACGGGTACAGCAGCGGCGGCGAGGCCTGCTGCGCGTATTCGGGCGTCCGCCCGGCCGCGGACCATCCGGCGATGGCCCCGGGCGTGGACGCGACGAACGACCGCAGCGAGGCGATGACCTGGCTCCGGGTCGGCACCCCCGTCTCCGGGTCGGACTGCTCCGGAAGCAGCGTCAGATCGAATCCGGCCAACGCGAGTCTGGTCCGTACGTACGCGTCGAGCTGCTCCTGCGTGGGCGGTTGTGGCTCACTCAAGACGGACCTCCGTGAAGTCGACAGGCGTGCATGTATACGAGTGCAGGTGTGTGTATGGGACACCTGGACTTCATCACCGGTCCGTGAAGGCGTTGTTGAGCCTGTGATTCACGGAAGTTACAGGGGTGTGCGTGGCGTCGGTGGCCGAGGAGCGGACGGTGGTGGGGCACCTCGATCCGGTCGCCCTGGCCGCCGCGACGGCGTGCTGCCGCCGCGGTCCGGAGCGTCCAGTGCGCGGCCCGGCGACCAGCAGAGCTGCCCGGGCTGCCCGATGCCGCCGGAATCCGGAGAGGAGGACCACCAGGTCAGCCAGTACCCGGCACGACCGGCTCCGCTCGCCGAAGGCGGGGAGGGCGAGCCCTCCGTACGATGACGGTGTCCGCCGGGCGGTCAGGCCGGTGGGCGGGACGGTCACCGATCTCACCGGAACGAGGATCATGAGCAGCAGCACGCACTACGACGTCGTCGTCCTCGGCGCTGGCCCCGGCGGCTACACCGCCGCCGTCCGCAGCGCCCAGCTCGGACTGCGGACCGCGGTCGTGGAGGAGAAGTACTGGGGCGGGGTCTGCCTGAACGTGGGCTGCATCCCCTCCAAAGCCCTGTTGCGCAACGCCGAGCTGGCGCACATCTTCACCCAGGAGCAGAAGACCTTCGGTATCCGCGTGGACGGCCAGGTCAGCTTCGACTACGGCGAGGCGTACCGGCGCAGCCGCACCGTGGCGGACGGCCGCGTCAAGGGCGTCCACTACCTGATGAAGAAGAACGGCATCACCGAGTACGACGGCCGCGGCACCTTCACGGACCCGAACACGCTCCAGGTCGCGCTGTCCTCCGGCGGCACCGAGACCGTCACGTTCGACCACTGCATCATCGCGGCGGGCGCCGAGACCCGGCTGCTGCCCGGCACCAGGCTGAGCGACCGCGTCGTGACGTACGAGGAGCAGATCCTCACCGACTCCCTCCCCGAGTCGATCATCATCGCGGGCGCCGGTGCCATCGGCGTCGAGTTCGCCTACGTCCTGCACAACTACGGGGTGCGGGTCACGATCGTCGAGTTCCTGGACCGCATGGTGCCGACCGAGGACGCCGACATCTCCAAGGAGCTCGCCAAGCACTACCGCAAGCTCGGCGTCGAGGTCCTCACCTCGACCCGGGTCGACGCCATCGACGACAGCGACCCGAACGCGAAGGTGCGGGTCACCGTCACCGGCAAGGACGGCGCGCAGAAGATCCTGGAGGCCGACAAGGTCCTGCAGGCGATCGGCTTCGCACCGCGGGTGGGCGGCTACGGCCTGGAGAACGCGGGAGTACGGCTGACCGAGCGCGGCGCGATCGACGTCGACGGGCGCGGCCGGACCTCCGTCCCGCACATCTTCGCGATCGGCGACGTCACCGCGAAGCTGATGCTGGCGCACGCCGCCGAGGCCATGGCCGTCATCGCCGCCGAGACCATCGGGGACGCGGAGACGATGGAGGTCGACTTCACGATGATCCCGCGCGCCACGTACTGCCAGCCGCAGATCGCCAGCTTCGGCTGGACCGAGGCGCAGGCCCGCGAGCAGGGCTACGACGTGAAGGTCGCCAAGTTCCCGTTCACGGCCAACGGCAAGGCCCACGGTCTCGGCGACCCGGTCGGCTTCGTCAAGGTGATCAGCGACAACAAGTACGGCGAGCTGCTCGGCGCCCACCTCATCGGTCCCGAGGTGACGGAGCTGCTGCCCGAGCTGACGCTCGCCCAGCAGTGGGATCTGACGGTCCACGAGGTGGCGCGCAACGTGCACGCGCACCCGACGCTGGGCGAGGCCGTGAAGGAGGCGATCCACGGGCTGGCAGGTCACATGATCAACATGTGACCTGCCCGGGCTTGTGCTGGGGGCTTCGCCCCCAGGCCCCCTATCGCCCTTCGGGCTCGTGCTCAAGCGCCGGACGGGCTGGAACAGCCCCCGGACCGGCTGGAATCAGCTCCTCCGGCGCCTCACCTCACGTCGCGCACCGAATCGCGGACCACCACATGGGTGCCCAGCAGCAGATGCTCGTACGGCCCGTCCGGGTCGCTGCCGAGGGCGGTGCGTACGGCGAGGCGCCCCAGTTCCTCGTACGGGACGTGCACCGTGGTGAGCGCCGGGTGCAGGTCCCGGGCGAAGGGGATGTCGTCGTATCCGGCCAGCGACACGTCGCCGGGCACGTCGAGGCCGGCCTCGTGGAGGGCGGTCAGCGCACCCGCCGCCACCATGTCGGTGGTGGCGAAGACGGCCGTGAACTCCAGGCCGTCGGCGAGGGCCTGGCGTGTGCGGCGGTAGCCGGAGTCGCGCGTGAAGTCGCCGGGCAGCCGGAGCGCCGGGTCGGGGTCGAGGCCCAGGGTGCGGTGGGCCTCCGCGTAACCGCGGGCGCGGCCCTCCGATGTGGAGTGGCCCGGCTTGCCCGCGAGCAGCAGGACGCGGCGGTGGCCGCGGGCGAGGAGGTGGGCGCACACGGCCTGGGCGCCGCCCTCGTTGTCGTACTCGATGACGGTGACGGGCGCCGCGTGCCCGAGCGGCGGGCGCCCGCACAGCACGAGCCGGGAGCCGACCGACCGCAGGGACTCGGCGATACGGGTCATGCCCTCCTGGTACTCCGGGGTGTCGGCCGCGCCGCCGACCAGGATCACCGCGGCGGCCCGCTGCGCCCGCATCATCTCGACGAACGCGAGCTGCTGTTCGGTGTCGCCTTCGGTGCTGCACACCAGGCAGAGATGGCCGAGACGGGTGGCCTCGCGCTCCACACCGTGCGCCATGAGCGCGAACGACGGGCCCGTGATGTCGTCGAGGACGAACGCGAGGGTCGGGGTGCCGGCCCCGGCGACGGCCTTGGCGCGGGCGTCGGCCACATAGTCGAGGTCCCGCACGGCCCGCATCACCCGGCTGCGGGTGGCCGCGCTCACCGGATAGTCGCCGGCGAGCACGCGGGACACCGTGGACGCGGAGACCCCGGCCCGGGCCGCGACGTCCCGGATGGTGTGCCGGCCCTGTGCGTGGGTGTTTCTCCTGGTCATGGCCGGGCTGACGTCCCCCTTTTCACATGGCTTCGCACGGATTGAGATGGCTTCGCACGGTGAGACCCCATCGTGAAGGCGGCTTCGACCAGATGGGCAACCGGTTTCCGAAATGGAGGCTAGCAGCGCGGCCCGCGGCCGACGAGGGGTGCGTCACCTCGAAAGTTTTACCGGCGTGCCGAGGGATGTTACGGGTGTCGCGCCTGACGCCCGGCTGCCAACTTCCGTCGCAACCGGTTTCCGTCGCGTCGGAGACAGCCACATGAGACGGCGACAGCCACACGAGACCCCCCGGGGCACAGGTGCCGGGCACCCCGGGCGGTGCATGACCGAGGCGGCGAAGCTGCGGTCAACGTGCCTTGCGGCTTCAGGAGCGCCTGTCGGCCTCAGGAGCCTTCGATCGTGGCGTACTGGCCGAAGCCGGTCCGGTCGACGAGGACGCGGGGCTCGTGGCCGGCCACCCATGCGTCGTGGCCCGGCTCGACGGCGAACACATCGCCCGGGCCCGCCTCGGCGGTGTCGCCGTCATCCATGACGATCTTCATGCGGCCGCTCACGACGAAGCCGGTGTGGGTGGCCTGGCAACTGTCGGTGCCGACAAGGGGCTTGGTGCTGGATTAGCGAAACGTAGCGATCCTGTGGCAGAGCGTTGCGCCCACGCCCGGCGCCCAGGCGACGTCGGGCACCCTCCTCGGTCGGGTCATGTGGCTTGGCCGACCAGCGTCCGGAGGGACGTGTCACGCGGGCTGGCGGCGCCTGCCGTTCAGTACGCAGGACACGAAGGCGATTGGCTCGCTCCCTGAGTAAACGCTCAGGCTCACTAAGCCAAAGGCTCACTAAGCCAATCAGAGACGCTACGTCGGGGGGCGTCGCCCGCGGCCCCGAGGTGCGCCTCCGGCCGCCGCCCGCCGATCGTGCCGGCGAGAGCGGTGATCGCGGCGGGTCCCACCCGGCAGCAGCCCCCGATGAGGCGTGCGCCGGCCTGCTGCCAGCCCGTCACCTGCTCGGTGGTGAAGGACGAACGGCCGGTCCACGCGCGGGCCTCGGCGTCCCAGGCCTCGCCGCTGTTGGGGTAGACGACGACCGGCTTCCCGGTGACCCGCGCGGCGGTCTCGACCGCCTGGTCGACATCGTCGGGGGCGCAGCAGTTCACGCCGACCGCGATGATCTCGTCCGCGTCCGCGGCGAGTGCGAACGCCTCCTCGAGCGGCTGACCTGCCCTTGTCCGGTCCCCGGCAACGCTGTACGACAGCCACGCCGGTACGCCGAGCCCTCGCACCGCCCGCAGCAGCGCCCGCGCCTCGTCGGCGTCCGGCACGGTCTCCAGCGCCAGGACGTCGGGGCCGGCCGCGGCCAGCACCTCGAGCCGGGGCCGGTGGAAGCGCTCCAGCTCGTCCACGGTCAGCCCGTACCGCCCGCGGTACTCCGAGCCGTCCGCCAGCATCGCCCCGTACGGGCCGACGGACGCGGCCACCCACAGCTGCCGCTCGACACCCCCGGCCCGCGCGCGCCGGGCGGCCTCACGGCCCAGCTCGACGCTGAGCGCCAGCAGTTCGGCGGCGCGCTCCCGCCCGATGCCGCGCCGCGCGAACCCCTCGAACGTCGCCTGATAGCTGGAGGTGATGGCCACATCGGCGCCCGCCTCGAAGTAGCCGAGGTGCGCCTCGACGACCGCCTCGGGATTCTCGGCGAGCAGCCGCGCCGACCACAGCTCGTCGCTGAGGTCGTGCCCGGCGGACTCGAGCTGGTTGGACAGCCCTCCGTCGAGGACCACCGTGCCGGCGGCGAGGGCTTCGGCGAGGGAGGGGGAGGCGTCTGCGGTGTCGCTGGTCATGTGACGACGCTAGTCGACGGGGTGGCCGGCAGTCGTATGTGTCCAGTACATGAACAGATGGCCCAGTATGTGGGATGCCGGGTTACGATCACGCTCCTCCCCATCTCCCACCCACATGGGAACCCGTCCCCATCCCCATCCCCAACGGAACCGCCATGTCTGCTCCCAGTACCGAGGCCACCGAGCCCACCGATCCGACCGAGTCCGCGGCCGAGCCGGCCCCGCGCCGCCGCACCTTCGGACTCACCGCCGCCACCGCCCTGGTCATGGGCAACATCATCGGCGGCGGCATCTTCGCGCTGCCCGCGACCGTCGCCCCGTACGGCACGGTGAGCCTGCTCGCCTTCGGCGTCCTGTCGGTCGCCGCTGTGCTGCTCGCGCTGCTCTTCGGCAAGCTCGCCCGGCGCAGCCCGGTCACGGGCGGTCTGTACGTCTACCCGCGCGACGCCTTCGGCCCGTTCGCCGGGTTCCTGTCGGCGTGGTCGTACTGGACGATGTGCTGGGTCAGCATCGCAGCGCTGGCAGTCGCGGTCGTCGGCTACGCCGACGTGCTCATACCGCTGCATGGCAACCACGCCCTCGAGGCGGTCGTGGCCGTGGCCGCCCTGTGGCTGCCGGCCGCCGCGAACTTCGCCGGGACCCGCTGGGTCGGCGGGGTCCAGATCGTCTCCACGGTCCTGAAGTTCGTCCCGCTGCTGATCGTCGCCACCGTCGGCCTCTTCTTCGTCGACGCCGACAACTTCGGCCCGTTCAACGCCTCCGGTGAGAGCGTCCCGGGCGCCCTCGCCGCCTCCGCCGCGCTTCTCCTCTACAGCTTCCTCGGTGTCGAGTCGGCCGCGGTCAGCGCGGGCGAGGTCGACGACCCCGAGCGCACCGTGGGCCGGGCGAGCGTGCTCGGCACGCTCGGCTCCGCCCTCGTCTACATCCTCGGCACGGTCGCCGTCTTCGGCCTGGTCCCGCACGACAAGCTGGTCCACTCCGGCGCCCCCTTCGCCGAAGCCGTCGACGCCATCACCGGCGGCGGCTGGGGCGGCACCGCCATCGCGCTGGTCGCCGTCGCCTCGATCGTCGGCTGCCTCAACGGCTGGATCCTCATGGCCGCGCAGATGCCGTACGCCGCCGCCCGCGACGGCCTCTTCCCCGCGCCCTTCGCCCGCGTGGGCAAGGGTGGGGTGCCCGGCTTCGGGGTCTGGGCGACCGCGGTCCTCGGCACGGTCCTCATCGGCCTCAACTACACGGCGGGCCCGGACACCACGTTCCGCGTGCTCGTCCTCATCACCACCTTCACCGGGTGCGTCCCGTACCTGTTGTCCGCCGCCGCCCAGCTGTTCTGGCTGGCGAAGGGCACTCGCGAACGCGTACGCCCCGCCGGTCTCGTCCGCGACCTGATCGTCGCCGCGCTCTCCTTCGCGTTCGCCTTCTGGCTGATCGCGGGCGCGGGCTATGCGGCCGTCTACCAGGGCGTGTTGTTCCTGTTCGCCGGCATTCCCGTGTACGTGTGGCTGCGCGGGCGGCGCCAGGACGACACGGCTGCCTGATCTTTACCGGTTCCTCAGGGGCCTCCCAGGTTCGCCACAGCCCGGCCCTATGGCCCGTTGCTGAACTCCCCTTACCTGATCGTCAATCGCGATTCGCGTGCGGCTTCCGCCGTACGTAACGGAGGAGTTCGTATGTCTGCGACCTTGTCCCGTCTTGGGAAGCACAGCAGAAAGGCACCCGCCGCCCTTGCTCTTGTCGCCGCGGGATCCCTGCTACTGGCGGGCTGCGGCTCGTCCGGTTCCGGCAACAACTCCGGTTCGGGCGCGCAAGGTTCGCAGTCCTCGAGCTGCCCGAGCGGAGGCCCCGGAGGACAGCAGCCGTCCGGTGCGCCCAGCGGCGCTCCTTCGGGGATGCCGTCGGGAGCACCCTCCGGGCAGCCGTCGGGAGTGCCCTCGGCGCAGCCGTCGGGCATGCCGAGCGGTGCGCCGTCCGGGATGCCGTCCGGCGGTCCGGGTGGTGGCGCCGGTGGCGCCGGTGGCGCCGGCGGTGGCTGCGGCGGCGGTCCGGGTGGCGGTGCGGGAGGTCAGCAGCAGGGCTGACGCAGGGGCGGGCGGCGCCCGGTCACGACACCGGAGCGCCGCCCGCCCTGCTCGTCCTCACCGCCCTGCCCGTTCTCACCGCGCAGCCGCGTGCCGCCCGCCCTGCTTCTGCGTGTGCCCGCGCCTGCGCTTGCGCCTGACAGCGGGGACCAGCAGTCCCCCGAGCAGCAGGGGTATCAGCGCCAGCGGCCACCACGCGCGCGTGCCGTTGCCGGCGTCCTTCGTGGACTGGGCGGCCAGCGGTGCGTCGCCGGAGTGGGCCCCGGCGGACGGCGTGGCCGAGGCGCGGGTCTTGGCCTTGGCCTCGGTGAGGACGACGTCGTTGCCGTCACCGCCCCGGTAACTGATGCGGTACTCGGTGTCAGCGACCTTCACGGTGGCGCCTTCCCGGAGACCGGTGAAGGTGCCGGAGTTCTTCGAGTCACCGCCGTGCGAGAGCAGCGTGATTTTTTCGGCCGGCTTCTCTCCCGCGCTCGTGCCGGCCGTCACGTCGAGCTTCCCGGCGAGCTCGACCCGGCCGCCCACCTTGAGGGGCTTTGCTCCCGTACGCACGGTCAGCCGGCCATCGGTGTGCTGCGTGTAGTCGCCGGTGATCGTCAACGCCCCTTCGACCCGGCCCTCATTGGTCACCGAGCCCGCCACGGTGCCCTTCCCGGTGAGTGAACTGCCGACGCGCAGCCCGCCACCCGCCGTCTTCCGCACGTCCAGGCGCGCCCCGGAAGCCGTCAGCCGTATCGCCTTGCTGCGTGCCAGCGTCGTGTTCCCCGCGAGAGCGAGCGCGCCCTTGGTGACGGTCGTCGTGCCGGTGTACGTGATGGCGCCGCTCAGCGTCGTCGTGGCGGCGCCGGACTGGGTGAGGGACCCGCTGCCGCTGATGCGTGAAAGCGATATCGCCGTGGAGGTGTTGCGCACGACGAGCGTGCCGTCGTCCACGATCCGGCGGCGCTCCGTGCCCGTCATCAGCGAGCCGTCGCCGCCCGCCTTTCCCGAGCCGAGGTGCAGGACCGCCCGCCTCTCGATCGTCGTGGACCCGTCGTAGTACTGCTTGGCGGCGAAGGTGACGTCGTTGCCGCTGATGCCCTTGACGACGATGTCCCCGGCGCCGGGCGCGGAGAGCGTGTCGTGGAACCTGCCGCCGCCGATGGGCGCGCCGAGCGTCACGGGCCCGTTGTAGGCGAATGTGAGCTTCGAGCGGGAGCGTGCCGCCAGCAGGTTGATGTAGACGGTGTCCGCGGTCCCCGGCATGAAGATCTTGTTCGTGGTGCCGTCGCCCCACTGCACCTCCGCACCCTTGATGTTGGTGCCGCGCTTGTTGCGGTCGTGCGGGATCCTCCGCCAGTTGATGGACGGGTCGCTCACTGTGGGGTCGGTGTCCCCGCCGCCGTCGGAGAAGCTGTACTGGCCGGTGAGGACCACCCTGCTGCCGGGCCGGGACTGGATGTTGATGTCGCTGCCGTACTCCCGCTGGTAGAAGTCCATCGGCATGGTGATCGTCCGGCCGAGCGGGGTGTCGACGGTCCAGGTGCCCTGGTTGAGCACCTTGCGGACGTTCGGCAGGGCCACCGGGTACTCGGGTTTGCCGGCGCTCAGCTGAGTGCCGTTGTCGATGACCCCCGAGAACGGGTGGCTGCCCGACAGATCCCAGGTGCCCCACAGGAACCGCGGCTGCGTGATGAGGCCCGAACCGCTGATGGTGCCCAGGTTGTAGGCGCTCTTCAGCGACAGCCGCAGCGTGCCGTCGACGCGGACGTTGAGCTGGTTCAGCCGGTAGCCGGGCGTGTTGTACGGGAAGTGGCCGATGAGGCCCGCGGTGCCGCCGTCGCCGTACTGGAGCGTCGCGCCGCGCTCGACGGTGATCGCGGGCGGGTCGGGGTTGCCGACGACCGTGTACGGGTGGTTGCCGCCCAGCGTGCCGACCTTCTGCCGCTGCCTCGCCTTCGGCAGCGCGAAGTCGCTGTCCCTGGTCAGCACCAGCGTCCCGGTGCCGCGCACGGTGAGCGTGCCCTCGCCCCGGAACACGCCGTCGTAACGGGTGGTACCGGCCGGGACGGTCACCACGGCGTCACCGTCGAGGGTTACGTCACGACCGTCGAGCACCGCCGCCGTCACGTCCCGCGCACCTGCGGGCGCCGCCGTCGCGTCCGGTACCGGCCCCACCACCGTCGACACGGCGACGACCGCCGCCAGTGCTCCGGCTCCTGCTGCCACCTTGCGGGCTCTGCTGTTCACGCCGGGGGAGACGGAGCCGTGCCGTGCGGGATAACAGAAACCGGGGAAGGAATCTGCACAGCATCGTCGCTTCCTGACCCGTTGACCTCGCGTTAACACCCATTTACCGTTTCGGCGTTCGGAATTACAGATGTGGTTCGGAATATCGAACCAATCGGCGTGAGGAGACGCGCGCAATGGAGCGCAACGTGCTGGGCAAGGCCGCCTGGCGACTGCTGCCTTTCCTGGGGCTGCTGTATGTGATCGCATACATCGACCGCTCGAACGTCGGCTTCGCGAAACTGGAGCTTCAGGCCGAACTCGGCGTCAGCGCCACCGCGTTCACCCTGGGGCAGGTGTTCTTCTTCACCGCGTACGCGATCTTCGAGGTGCCCAGCAACCTCATGCTGCACCGAACGGGCGCCCACCGCTGGATCGCCCGCATCCTGCTCACCTGGGGCCTCGTCACCATCGCCACCACGCTGGTGCACACCACCTGGCAGTTCTACCTGGCGCGCTTCGCGCTCGGCGCGGCCGAAGCCGGGTTCTTCCCCGGAGTGCTCTACTACCTCTCCCGCTGGTTCCCAGGCAGCCACCGAGGCCGCGCCATCGGCGCGTTCATGCTCGCCGCCCCCGTGTCCTTCATCATCGGCAACCCGCTCATGGGCGTGCTGATGGACCTCGACGGGACGTGGGGCCTCGACGGCTGGCAGTGGGTGTTCCTCGCCACCGGCGTCCCCGCCGTACTGGTCTCCCCGCTCGTCCTGGCCCTGCTGCCCGCCGGCCCCGAGCAGGCGCGCTGGCTGGCCGCGGACGAGAAGGACTGGCTGGCCGAGGCGCTCGCCGCCGACCACGCGGAGGCGGGCGCGCAGCAGCACCGGGCGCTCGCGGTGCTACGGGACCGACGCGTCCTGACGGCGGCGGTGTTCTTCCTGGCCTTTCCGCTCTCCACCTACGGACTGTCGTTCTGGCTGCCGACCATCATCGACGGGTTCGGCGACCTGACGACCACCCAGGTCGGCTTCGTCTCCGCCATCCCGTACGTGTGCGTCGCCGTCGGCCTGGTCGTGGTGCCGCGCCTCGTGGCCCGCCGGGACACCCCGTACCTGTGGATCGCCGCGATGCTCGCCCTGACCATCGCCGGGTTCACCGTCGCCGCGCTCTTCCACTCGCCCGCCGTCCAGATGCTCGGCCTGTGCGCGGCAGCCGTCGGCGGATACGCCGCGCAGCCCGCCTTCTGGGCACTCATCCCGCGCTTCCTCACCGGCGCGGCCGCGGCCGCCGGCATCGCCGCGGTCAACGCGGTCGGCAACCTCGGCGGCGGATTCGGACCGCTCGGCATCGCGGCGGTCGTCGACTCCACCGGCAGCGCGCTCACCGGCCTGATGTTCCTGCTCGCGGTCGCGGTCCTGGGGCTGCTCGCCGTCCCGCTGCTGCGCCGCGCGCTGACCCCTGGTGCTTCCGTTCGGACCAGTCCCCACCCGGAAAGGCAGACCGTATGAGCCGCAGCGAAGTACCCGGTCGCAGACAGGTGCTGGAGGGAGCCCCGGCCGCGGGCGCCCTCGCCACCGTGCCCGCCGTCGCCGAGCCGGTCGGCGCCGCAACCGCCACCCACGCCAACCCCCTCGTCCTCAACCGCGCCGACCCCCACATCCACCGCCACACCGACGGCTGGTACTACTTCACGGCCACCGCCCCCGAGTACGACCGGATCGTCCTGCGCCGCTCCCGGACCCTGAGCGGCCTGACGGACGCCGTCGAGTCCGTCATCTGGAAGCGGCACACCGCCGGCGACATGTGCGCGCACATCTGGGCGCCCGAGATCCACCACATCGACGGCACGTGGTACATCTACTTCGCCGCCGCCCCGGCCGAGGACGAGTGGAAGATCCGCATCTGGGTCCTGGAGAACGCCGCCGCCGACCCCTTCGACGGCACCTGGACGGAGAAGGGGCAGATCACCACCGCCTGGGACACCTTCTCCCTCGACGCCACCACCTTCGCGCACCGCGGCACCCGCTATCTCGCCTGGGCGCAGTACGAGCCCGGCATGGACAACAACACGGGCGTCTTCCTGTCGGCCATGGCGAACCCGTGGACGCTCACCGGCCCGCAGATACGGCTCACCACGCCCGAGTACGACTGGGAGTGCATCGGCCACAAGGTCAACGAAGGGCCGTCCGTCATCCAGCGCAACGGCCGGGTCTTCATGACCTACTCGGCGTCCGCCACCGACCACCACTACTGCCTGGGCCTGCTCACCGCCGACGCCGACAGCGACCTGATGGACCCGGCCTCCTGGACCAAGACGCCGACCCCGGTCTTCACCAGCGACGACACGACGAAGCAGTACGGGCCCGGCCACAACTCCTTCACCGTCGCCGAGGACGGCCGCACCGACGTCCTCGTCTACCACGCCCGCCAGTACAAGGAGATCATCGGCGAGCCGCTGAACGACCCCAACCGCCACACCCGCATCCAGCCGCTCGGCTGGAACGAGGACGGCACCCCGGACTTCGGCGTCCCGGTCGCGGACACGCCGGTCCCCGGTGCACGGGCGACCCCGCCCGAGTAGTGCTGTTCCTGATCGGCACCTGCCCGGACTCTCCGGGTTCGCCCGCCACTTCACCGCACTGAAGGAGAGCGCCTGACATGAGACGTGCGTACGCGATCCTCCTCGCCCTGTGCTGTGCCCTCGCCGCCGCGTTGGCGACAGCGGGCCCGGCCGCGGCGGCACCCCAGACCATCACCAACGGCACACAGCTCACGGACACGTCCGGCGCCGTCGTCCACGCGCACGGCGGCGGCGTCATCAAGGTCGGCTCGTACTACTACTGGTTCGGCGAGGACCGCAACTCCGACAACACCTTCCGGTACGTGGACGCCTACCGCTCCACCGACCTGAAGAACTGGGAGTTCAGGAACCACGTCCTGACCCAGTCCTCCGCCTCGGAGCTGGCCACCGCCTACATCGAGCGGCCCAAGGTCATCTACAACGCGTCCACCGGCAAGTTCGTGATGTGGATGCACAAGGAGAACGGCACCGACTACAGCGAGGCCCGTGCCGCCGTCGCCGTCTCCGACACCGTCGACGGGAACTACACCTACCAGGGCAGCTTCCGTCCGCTCGGCTCCTACATGTCCCGGGACATCACCACGTTCGTCGACACCGACGGCACCGGCTACATGGTCTCGGCCGCCAACGAGAACTACGACCTGCACATCTACAAGCTGACCGCCGACTACACCGGCATCGCCAGCCTGGTCGCCAACCCGTGGGCGGGCGGCCACCGCGAGGCCCCGGCCCTGTTCAAGCGGGGCAGCGTCTACTTCATGCTGACGTCGGGCGCCACCGGCTGGAGCCCCAACCAGCAGCAGTACGCCACCGCCACCAGCCTGGCCGGCCCCTGGACGTCGATGACCAACGTCGGCGACTCCACGGCCTACAACTCGCAGACCGCGTACGTCCTGCCCGTCCAGGGCACTTCGGGCACCTCGTACCTCTACATGGGCGACCGCTGGGGCAACTCCTTCGGCGGCACGGTCAACGACTCCCGGTACGTCTGGCTGCCGCTGACCTTCCCGACCTCCACCACCATGTCCATGTCCTGGTCCCCGGAGGTCACTGTCGACACGACCGCCGGGACCGTCACCGGCACGAGCGCCACGTACAACACGCTGATCGCCCGGAACAGCGGCAAGTGCGCGGACGTGCCGAACCAGTCCCTGTGGCAGGGCATCGCGATCAGCCAGTACACCTGCAACGGCGGCACCAACCAGAAGTGGTGGTTCAAGGACCTCGGCACCGGCTACTACGCCCTGGTCGGCCGCGGCAGCTCCCTGTGCCTGCAGGAGAACGCCTCCAACGTCACCCAGGAGAACTGCACCGGCGCCACCAGCCAGCAGTGGAGCCTGACCACGTCCGGCAGTTACGTCCTCGTCAAGGCCCGGACCACCGGCGAGTGCCTCGACGTGTCCGGCGCGTCCACCGCCAACTCCGCCGCGATCATCACGTACACCTGCAACGGAGCGACGAACCAGCAGTGGACGCGCGGGACGTGACAACCCGCTAGAGGCTCACGCCAGCAGGTCGATCGCGTCGATCGACGTGCCCGCACTCAGGAAGGACGTCGACCCCGAGCCGCTCGCCACGTAGATCTTCAGCGTGTTGTACGCGCTGGTGTCCGTCAGCCAGGCGGACGCCGGGACGCTGTAGGTGAACGTGTAGTTGTTGCCCCGGTACGAGCCCACGGTCAGCGACCGGGTGCTCGGCTGGGTGGGCGGCGAGGGGACGGCGGACGTCCAGGTGTCGTTGACGACGACCTGCGGTCGGCCGTTGGCGTAGGCCGTCGTCACGCCGATGCGCAGGGTGTGCGCGGCGGCGGCCTGGGCGGCGCTCAGCCTGAAGTAGACGATGATGCCGCTGTTGACGTCCTTCCAGAGGTAGCAGGGGAAGGCCGACGTCTCGGTGCCGCTGCCGATCACGACATTGCCGGTCCAGGACGCGGCCCGCACGTCGGACGGATGGGCGTACGTCATCAGCTCCGCGTTCTTGAACCCGCTCGGGGTGCCGTTCCAGTCGCCGATCCGCCAGATCGCGCTGGCGTTGCCGGGGTCGTTGGAGGACGGGATGGTGATCGTGTTGAGGGTGGTCGTGCCGCCCGCGGAGACGGTCACCGACGTGGTGTACACGGCCAGTTCGCCCTTGTGGACGGTCAGCGTGTACGTCCCCGGCAGGACACCGGTGATCGAGAAGTAGCCGTCCGACGAGCGCGCCGAACCCCAGTACTGCGCGGCGGAGTTGGCCAGCCCGACCGTGTACGGGAACGCCGTGTTCCGCCCGCTGATGCCGACGCCCGCCACCCGGCCCCGGCCGCTCGCGCCGACGTAGCCGGAGATGCCGAGCGAGTCCGCCCAGGAGGTGGTGAGCGTGCCCGGGAAGAGGGACGAGGAGGGCGCGCCGCCGTCCGTGAAGGCGATGACGTACGGGCCCTGCAGGCCGAAGCGCTGGGCCTCCGTCTGGTTCTCGCCGTAGTACAGGATCTCGTACAGCCCGCCGCCGTCCGCGCTCTGGTGGCGCAGCAGGGAGCGGTAGAACGGGCCGCCGGAGGCCTTCTCGTGGTTGCTGCGCACGATCCACAGGCCGACGCTGCCGGTGGTCCAGCCGATGTAGTTGTAGTCGATCACCCGCAGCTTGGAGTAGTGCTTCGAGCGGGTCTGGCCGTCGGACTTCTGGAACACGTCCGAGGCCTCGATGGTGGTGGGGGCGTAGGTGTACGAGTCGGGCTCGTCGTTGAGGAACAGGCCCGCCTTGACGCGCACGATATAGCGCGTGGCGCTGACCGAGGTGTCCGCCTTGTTGGTCCACAGATAGACGTTGTTCTCGCCGCTGCGGGCCGCGTAGTAGTGCCGGAGCGTGCCGTACGCAACCGAGATCAGGATCGTCGATCCCGACTGACCGATCGTCACCGTCGAGGTGCCCAGGCCGGATTCGACGTGCGAGTTCTTGCCGCCATAGCCCTGGTACTCGGTGCCCTTGTAGACCAGCGAGGTCAGGTCGCCGTTGGTCTTGCTGACCTTGAAGACGAGGCTGGCGCCGGTGTCGACGACGTAGTTCGAGCCGTCGTCGGACCAGCCGAAGTCCGCCGCTGAGGCGGTCGTGGCGAGCGGGCCGGCGAGGGCCGCCGAACCGGCGGCGGCCGCTGCGCCGAGGACTAAGGTGCGGCGTCCGACCGGGCTGCTCGGGGTTCCGGACATGGGGTGCCTCCTTCGGAAGCTGTGGGGGGTTGCGCGGCGAGGGGTGCCGGTGTTGGCAGAGTGACAGCTGAATCGATTTCGCGAAAGGGCTTTCGTACGTGGAAAGTTGGCATTCTTGTGAAATCGGTCCAGGGTCTAGAAAGCGCTTGCCGATAGCGGGTACGGTCCCAGCCGCCACCTTGTCGGAGTGACGGAGGAGCCCGAGTGAGACGTTTCAGCATTGCCCTGCTGGCGGCGGTCACCCTGAGCGGCGCGCTGTCGGCCGTACCTGCCCGAGCCGATGACGGGCAGCCGCCCCTCGGCATCGACAACTGCACCGCGTCCGCCTGCCACTTCGACGTACCGCCCGGCACCTATGACGTCCGGGTGGTCCTCGGCGGCGAGGCCGCGTCGAGCACGAGCATCGGCGGCGAGACCCGGCGCTCCCTGCTCCGGGAGACCGCCGTCGCGGCCGGCGAGCGCGTCGCTCGCAGCTTCACCGTGAACGTGCGCACCCCGGAGGGGGAGCCGACCGGGCCGGAGGGCACCCCCGGCCTGGACCTGACGATCGGCGGTACGGCGCCCGCCCTCGCGAACATCCATGTCACCCCCGCCCGGCACGCCCGGCAGATCTTCCTGATCGGCGACTCCACGGTCTGCGACCAGCCCGGTGACCCGTACTCCGGCTGGGGCCAGCAGCTGCCGCAGTTCCTGCGCAGGGGCGTCTCCGTCGCCAACTACGCGGATTCCGGGGAGAGCACGGTCACCTATCTGGAGAACCCGCAGCTGTGGGCGACCGTCCGCCCGCTGATCCGCCCCGGCGACCTGGTGCTGATCCAGCTCGCCCACAACGACAAGACGACCGACGAGGCGACCTACCGGGCCAACCTGGAGACCCTGGTGGCCGGCGTCCGGGAGCAGGGCGGTCAGCCGGTCCTCGTCACGCCGATCGTGCGCCGCTGGTTCAACTCCGACGGCACCTTGAACAACAACACCGCGCTCCTCGTCAACGGCCTGGGGGTGGACCACCCGGGCGTGATCCGCTCGGTCGCCGCCGCCGAGGACGTCCCGCTGATCGACCTCACGGCGAAGACGAAGGCGCTGGTGGAGTCCCTGGGCGTGGAGGGCTCCAAGGCGCTGTACCTCTACAACGAGAAGCGCGACAACACCCACACGTCGGTGCGCGGCGCGACCGAGTACGCGGCGCTGGTGCTGGGCGAGCTGCGCGCCCAGCACCTGGTCGCCGACAGGCTGGTGGCCGACGCGGGGGACACCGCGGAGTAGTCGCCGCGGGGCGCCCGCGCGGAGCGGCCGCTCCGGGTGCTGATCCGGAGCTGCCGCTTCCGGGCGCTGTTCCGCAGCTGCCGCTCAGGGCTTGAGCGCCACGACCCCGTACACGTTGATGTCCTCGTCGGTGACGTCGTTGATGCTCAGGAACATCGTCTTGTCGATCTCGTCGAGTTCGTCGAGCTCGTCGATGTGGCCCGCGTCCACGGTCCCGGCCGCGTCGTTGTCCGCGACGTGGTCGGGACGCCAGTGGTGCACCGGCACGAGACCGGGCTCCACCGGCTGGAGCCCGTTGTCCGTGAGGAACCGCTCGATCTCCTCCTTGGTACGCAGGACGAAGGTGAACCCGCGCTCCTGGAACGTCTCGGCCACCTTGATGATCTTCTCGGGGTTGAGATCGGCGGTCAGGTGGCTCAGCACCACATGGCTGCCCGAGGGCAGGATCTCGACGAGGCGCTTGAGGACTTCGGTCGCCTCCTCGTCCTCGATGAAGTGCAGGACGGCCGCGAGGACGAGGGCGATGGGCCGGTCGAAGTCCAGCGTCTCCGCGGCCGCCCGCACGATGGCCGCCGGATCGCGCAGATCGGCGTCGATGTAGTCCGTCCTGCCCTCGGGGCTGCTGGAGAGCAGGGCGCGGGCGTGTGCCAGCACCACGGGGTCGTTGTCGACGTAGACGACGCGGGAGTCGGGCGCGACGCCCTGGGCTATCTGGTGCACGTTCTGCGCGGTCGGCAGCCCCGTACCGATGTCCAGGAACTGCCGTATCCCCGCCTCACCGGCGAGATTGCCGACCGCGCGGCGCATGAAGTCGCGGTTGTGCCGGACGTCCAGATATCCGCGCGGATTCGCCGCAAATGCCGCCTTGGCCGCTTCGCGGTCCACGGGGAAGTTGTCCTTGCCGCCGAGGAAGACGTCGTAGACGCGCGCCGGGTGCGCCTTGCTGGAGTCGATCCTGCTGTGGAGCTCTTCGGAGGTGCCGTACGTGGGGGCGTTCTCGCCCATGCCCGACCATCCCTGTTGGTTGAAGACGCGAACGGTCATCAACTTAGACCTGGCCCCAACTGGGGGTCGACACATGTGAGTTGAGGGGACCGGAAAGTTCGCGGGCGAAGAATCGCCGCGCGATACGACCGCCGCCGAAAGCAGCCAGGGAGGACAGCGTTGAAGCAGCCGGGGAGGGCGGCGTTGCAGCGAAATCCATGCGGCTCAGCTTTCCCATATGTCCCACTGATTACATCAGGGACCAGGTGCCGCAGATGTGCCGCTAAATCGGCCAAAAAATCAATATTTGGGGGCTTTCATTCGGCTCAGGATGTTTTATCCTAATAAGTGGCCTACGGGACGAGCGAGGGAGTTCGACCGTTGTAGCCGACTTTGGCGAGAAGCTTCGGTTTCCGCTGGGGCCGACGTCGACGGTCGGGCTGAGAGGCCGGAAGGTCCAAGGACCGAGAGGTCCAAAGACTGGAAGGCGACCCCCACTACCTGATCCGGACAATACCGGCGAAGGGAGCCCGTCTCGTAGGTCCTTTGTGTGTGCGGATCATCAGTGCGTGCTGTCGGCGCCCGCCGCGCGCGCCCTGCGCAACATGATCAGCCCACGCAGAGGAGGCCGAGCAGGCAGACGTGCGCGGGCGAGGTCGCCGCCGGCGACGTGGGCTCGGCGGTCGACGCGTCCGCAGCCGGTGCGGGCGTGGTCGTGGCTGCCTGGGGAGCCGCGGCGTCCTGCTGGGCGGTCGTGTCGCTGGACGACTCGTCGGACGTCGCCGTCGAGGTGCTACGCGGTTGCGAGGTCGCGGTGGCGCTGGGATGTGCGGTTGCGGCAGCGTGCCAGGGCTGACTCGTGGTGGGCGTGGCGGTCGGCGCGGGCGTGGTGGTCTTCCGCCGGGTGCCGGTCCCGGAGTGGCTCGTGTCGTCGCCGCGATCGCGCGAAATCCGGCCGTCGGGCTGTGCCGCGGACGGGTCGGCGCTGTCCGCATCGCTGCTGGACGAGGGCTCCGGGTCAGGGGCGGAGGCCGCCTGGGCGGGGCCGCCGGAAGGTCCGTCCGGCAGCGCGGCGATCGTCAGCCCGCCGCCGACGAGCGCGACCGCCGAGACGACGGCGGCACGGCGCCGCTTCTTCTTCCACAGGGCCAGTTGGCGCCGCCGGGCCGCACGGCCGAGATGGGTCTGAGCCCCACGGGCCGTGTACTCGGAGCCGCTCGTCCCCGAACCGTCCGCCCCGTCCTCCGCGGTCGCGGCCTCGGCCGCCCCGGTACCGAAGGCCGCCGTCTCGGCGCCGAAGGCGGTGCCGGACTCGTACAGCGGCGGAGCGGTCGTCGTCGCAGTGCCGGGGCGGCGATAGTTGGGCGGGGCGATGTCCGGCGCGTACGCGCCGCACCCGGGGCACACCAATGCACCGTTGAGGGTCCGACGGCATGAGTCGCAGTAGTCCATCGCGATCTTTCTGTGCTGTCTACGCCGCAACGGGCGTCGGCGAGCTGATCAGTTCGCACGCGGGCTCGAACGCGCAGCAACGGTAACGACAGCAACCGAAGGCTTTGCGTAGCCTTTGTGGGGCTTGTGCAAAGGTTGTTCGCCGGTGAGCCGGTGACATGATTTGCGGGAGCGCATCTTCGCCGGAGGGATCGCCATGACCAGCCGGTTTGTCGTCTCCCTGGACACCGACGCCGACATCCCCGCCTACCGGCTCGGCGTCCACCCGGATCAGGACGGGCCGGCGGATTCGCGTGGACGGCAGCGCCGGGGTCACGTTCCTCGAATGAGATCGCGTGTGCTGACTAAGCTGATTGTCCGCACAATCCGCACGACGCTTGCATCGTGGAGAGCTGCGGCGCTTCTCCGCCGCTCCTCGGGCTGGTCGTCGCCGATCGGCAGGGCCTGGTCACCGGGTGGACCCCAGGGGCGGAACGCCTTCTCGGCCACAACGTTGCGGAGGCACTGGGCCGGCCTGTGGCGGAACTGCTGGGCGTCACCTTCCCCGAGACCGCTGACGGCCCGGACGGCGGAGAGGGAAGTGCGGCGGTACTTCCGCTTCTTCCGGTCCGCCACAAGGACGGTAGTCGGCGTGACCTGTCCGTATCCCGCCAGCCACTGACGGCAGGCGAGGACGCGATCGGCTGGGTGCCGGCGTTCAGGCCGCCACCGGACCAGGCCGGGGCTGATGCCCTGATCCGCTGGCTGCTGGAGGATTCGCAGATCGCCCCCTCGGTCTACGACAGTGATCTGCACTGCGTGTGGCAGGGCGCCGGGATGCGCCGCCTCACCGGACTCACAGGACTCACCGGCCTCGCTGACGAGGCACGCCGTCGGCCTCGGCCCCTTACGGACATCCTCGGCGGCCCGGGAGCCCTCGAGTGGCCGCCGACCGTGCCGCGGTCCAGGGCGCGTGCCGCCTCGTCCGCCTCGTCCAGGCGTTCGTTCTCCGTAACCGCTTCCGTCGCCAACCTCCGGTGTCCGCCCACTTCCTGTGTCACCAATCCCTTGTGTACGGCAAATCGGAAACATGCCCATTACGGAGGAGGGCCTTCTCGGCAACACCCCGTTCCTACTGTCTCCGCACGCGCCGGGCTCTCTGGCGCCGGGGAAGGAACCTGTGCCATGACCAGCGAAGACAGACACGACAGAGCGAACCGTGCCGGTGCGGAGGGGGTGCAGGCGCTGCACGCGGCCTCTCTCACCGACCGCCGGCGGTTCCTGCTCCGCGGCCTGCAGGCAGGCGGACTCGCCATGCTCGGCGGCCCGCTGCTGGCGGCATGCGGGTCCGATTCGGGCTCCTCGCCGTCGTCGGGGTCGTCGGCCTCGGGGTCGAAGAGCCTCGGTGAGCTGACGTTGCGCCTGTCCTGGATCAAGAACGTGGAGTTCGCCGGTAGTTACATCGCGGACAGCAAGGGCTACTACAAGGACGAGGGCTTCTCCAAGGCCACGCTGATCGGCGGCGGTCCGTCCGCCACGCCGATGGAGACCGACGTCGTCACCAGGAAGGCGCTCGTCGGAATCAGCGCACCCGACATCACCGGTGCCGCCATCGCCAAGGGCGCACCTCTCAAGATCATCGGTGCCCAGTACCAGAAGAATCCCTTCTGCATCATGTCGATGGCGAAGACCCCGATCACCAAGCCCGAGGACATGTACGACAAGAAGATCGGCGTCCAGGCCGGCAACGAGTCGGTCTGGGCGGCGTTCGTGAAGGCCGCGAAGCTCGACGCGTCGAAGATCACCAAGGTCCCGGTGCAGTTCGACCCGCTGCCGCTCACCCAGGGCACGGTCGACGGCTGGTTCTCCTTCGTCACCAACGAGCCCAACACCCTCCGACTGAAGGGGTTCGACGTCGAGACGTTCCTGCTCGCCGACGCCGGATATCCGCTGGTGTCCGAGACGTACATGGTGCGGCAGGACACCATCGACAAGCAGCGGGACCTGCTCAAAGCCTTCCTGCGCGCGGAGATACGCGGCTGGAAGGACAGCCTCGCCGACCCGGCACTCGGCGCGAAGCTCGCGGCCGAGACGTACGGCAAGGGGCTCGGTCTCACGACCAAGGAGCAGACCCTCGAGTCGAAGGACGAGAACAAGCTAATCCTCACTGCGGACACCAAGAAGAACGGTCTCTTCACGGTCACGCAGAAGCTGATCGAGGAGAACATCCAGACGCTGAAGTACGGCGGCGTCGACCTCACCGCGGAGAAGCTGTTCGACTTCTCGCTCCTCGAAGAGGTCTACAAGGAGGACCCGAGCCTCATCTGAGTCCGACAGCCGGACGACTCGCCGCCCGGACGACTCGCAGCACAGACAACTCCCAGACACACAACAGGGGTCGACAACTGATGAGCACCGCAGCAAAGGACGCGCCCGAAGGGACCGGCGCGCCCGATCCGGGGGAGGCCGCTCCGGCGGAGAACGGCACCGGGCTGTCCCTGCGCGGGCTCAGCAAGGAGTTCCGGCTCGGCAGGCGCCGGGTGGGGGCGCTCGACGGCGTGGACCTCGACACCCGCGAAGGGCAGTTCCTCGCGCTGCTCGGGCCGTCCGGCTGCGGTAAGTCGACGGTCCTGCGGATCCTCGCCGGTCTCGACACGCCGACGTCGGGCACGGCGCTCGTACACGGCGAGGATCCGGAGTCCGCCCGGCGGCGGCACCACCTCGGCATCGCCTTCCAGGACAGCGCGCTGCTGCCCTGGCGCTCGGTCACCTCCAACATCCGGCTGCCGCTGGAGATCAGCGGCATGTCGGCCGACCCGTCGGTCGTCTCCGACCTCATCAAGCTGGTCGGACTCGAAGGCTTCGAGAAGGCCCGCCCGGCCCAGCTCTCCGGCGGCATGCGGCAGCGCGTCGCCATCGCCCGCTCGCTCGTCGTCGACCCGAAGGTACTGCTGCTCGACGAGCCGTTCGGCGCCCTCGACGACATGACCCGGCAGCGGCTCAACCTGGAACTGCAACGCATCTGGCAGGCCCGGGCGGTGACGACCCTGCTGGTCACCCACTCCATCAGCGAGGCGGTCCTGCTGAGCGACACCGTCGCCGTGATGTCGCCGAGGCCCGGCCGGATCGTGGAGACCGTGTCCATCGACCTGCCGCGCCCGCGCACCCCGGAGATGCTGCGCTCACCGGAGTTCCACGCCTACGCCGACCAGCTCTCCGAACTGCTCTTCGGCCGGCCCGAGACGTCCGGGACGGCGGAGCTGTGAGCGCGCAGACATCCGCGTACGCGGCCGCCGGACTGCGCCGGATACTGCGACCGCCGTCCGCATGGGCCGGGGGCGCGGCCGGCATCGTCGTCCTGATCGCGGCCTGGTCCGTGCTCGCCACGACCGTCCTCGGCACCGGCGACGGCGTCCCCACGCCCTGGGCGGTGGTGAGCAAGATCGCCGACGACGGCTGGACCTTCTACGGCCCGCACATCGGCCAGACCGCCGACGAGGCCGTACGCGGCTATCTCCTCGGCAACGGCCTGGCGCTGGCCTGCGCGGTCCTGGTCCTGCTGGTGCCCGCACTGGAGCGGCTGGTCATCCAGCTCGCCGTCGCCTCGTACTGCCTGCCCATCGTGGCGGTCGGCCCGATCCTGTCCCTCGTCCTCGACGGCGACAAGCCGATGGCGGCGATGGCCGGTATCTCGGTCTTCTTCACCACGCTCGTCGGCGCCCTGATGGGGCTGCGCTCGGCGGATCGGGCCTCACTCGACCTGGTACGCGCGTACGGCGGCGGGCGGTGGCAGCAGATGCGCCGCGTACGCATCGTCGCCGCGCTGCCCAGCACGCTCGCCGCACTCAAGATCGCCGCACCCGCCGCCCTGCTCGGCGCCATCATCGGGGAGTACCTCGGCCGGGTCGACAACGGCCTCGGCATCGCCATGACGATCGCTCAGCAGCAGCTCGACGTGTCCCGCACCTGGGGCATCGCCCTGGTGTCGGGCGCGGTGGCAGGCGTCGGATACGGAGTGGTGGGGCTCGTGGCCCGGTTCGCCGTGCCGTGGTCGCGGAGTACGACGGTGGAGGGCGGGGGCGCATGAGTACGACCGCATTGGGGACCGCGACGGACCCCGCGGGACCGCCGCCCGCCGGGGGGACGGGCGCAGCACCGGACCGCGGCGAGGCGGCACCGGACGGTGGCGGCCGAGCGGCGGTGATGCGCGCGGTGCGCCTGCTGCGACCGCTGGCCAACCTGGTCACCACGCTGGCCGCCGTCGTCGTGCTGTGGATCGTCTTCCTGCAGGTCTACGAACTCGACCCGCTGGTGGCCAAGTCGCCGGCCGACGTGTGGCGTTACCTCTTCGAGGGCGCGCAGGCCGCCGAGCACCGCTCGATCGTCGCGTCGGGCCTCGGCCGCACGCTACTCGACGCGGGCCTCGGTTTCGCCGCGGGTCTTGCGGCGGCGGTGGCGGTGGCCCTCGTCTTCGTACTGTCCCGGAGCGTCGAACAGGCGCTCCTGCCCATCGCCGTCGTCGTGCGATCCGTGCCGCTGGTGGCGATGACCCCGCTGATCACGCTGGTGTTCGGCCGGGAACTGCTGGGCACCACCGTCATCAGCGGACTCGTCGTCTTCTTCCCCGCGCTGGTCACCATGACCTTCGGCCTCAGATCAGCGTCCCGTCAGGCGGCCGACCTGTGCCGCGCGTACGGCGGCGGCGACTGGACGGTGGCCCGCAAGGTGATGCTGCCCAGCGCGGTACCGGCGTTCTTCGCCAGCGCACGGGTCGGCGTACCGGGGGCTCTCATCGGCGCGATGCTCGCCGAGTGGCTCTCCACCGGCAAGGGCCTCGGCTACGCCATGCTGCAGGACTCCTCGACCTTCGACTACGACCACCTGTGGGCCTCCGTCGCGGTGCTCACGGCCGTGTCGGCGGCGTGCTACAACGCGATCGCGGCGGTGGAGACGCTGGCCCTTGCGCGGTTCGCGCCTGACATGCGCCCGGGTGGCTGATCATGGACATGGGAACGACGGGGGACAAGGCTGCGGTTGATCTCAGGCTGGGCCCGGCACTCGTCGTGCCGGTCACAGCGGCACCGTTCAAGGGCTGGGTGGAGGTGACCGGCGGCGAGATCGTCCACGTCGGGCCGGAGCCCTCCGCCGGGCCGGCCGCCGAGGAGTACGACGCGTCCGGACGCATTGTCATCCCCGCGTTCGTCAACACTCACTGCCACACCAGCCAGCAGCTAGGACGCGGAGTCGCCGACGACGTCGATCTTCTGACCTGGCTGCACGAGCGGATCTGGCCGTACGAGGTCGCGCTGGAGGAGAAGGACAGCGAACTCTCGGCCCTGGTCTGTGCGATCGAGCAGATCCGCAACGGCTGCACGCTGATCGCCGACCCCGGTGGACGCCACGTGGACGGCATGGCCCGCGGCCTCAATACCGCCGGTATCCGGGCGCTCCTCGGTCGCAGCAGCATGGACGACGGCGACGGGCGACCGCCTGCCGATCAGGAGACGACGGAGCAGGTGCTGGCCGCCCAGGACGAGCTGGCAGCCCGCTGCTGGCACGGCGCGGGCAAGGGGCGTCTCCGCTTCTCGTACACGCTCCGCACCCTCTTCAACTGCTCCGACGAGCTGATCACCGCGACGATCGAACGGGCGCGCAGCCTCGGCACGGTGGCGCAGATGCACGTCGCCGAGATCCCGGAGGAGAACGCCTACGCCCGCGCGACCCGCGGCACCTCGACCGTGCGCCACCTCGACCGGCTCGGAGCGCTCGGACCCGACCTCCTCGCGGTGCACGCCGTCTGGGTCGACGACGAGGAGATCGAACTCCTCGCCTCCCGCGGCTGCCCCGTCTCGCACAACGCCGCCTCGAACATCAAGATCCTCGGTACGCCCCGGGTGGCCGACATGATCGACGCAGGCGTCGTCGTCGGTCTGGGCACCGACGGCGCCCCCTCCAACAACCGCATGAGCGTCATCGACGAGATGTGGCTCGCCTCGATCGTCCAGAAGGGCCTGCGCCGCGACCCCACGGCCCTGCCCGCCGCGACCGTGCTCCGAATGGCCACGATCGACGGCGCCCGCGCGCTCGGCATGGACCACCTCGTCGGCTCGCTCGAGCCCGGCAAGCGCGCCGACCTGGTGGTGATCGACCCGAGCACCCCGAACTTCGCGACCGCCGCCGACCCGGTCTCGGCCCTCGTGACCGCGCTCAAGTCGGAGAACGTCGAGTCGGTGCTGTGCGACGGCGAGTGGCTGCTGCGGGGCCGCCGGCTGACCCGCGTGGACGAGTCCGCGGCTCTCGCGGAGGCCACGGCCCGCGCCGCGGCGGTGCGCCAGCGGGCGGGTCTGGGATGAGTGCCGGCCCTTACCGGGCCGGGTCGGGGGCGTCCGCGACGGCGAAGGCCACGAAGTCCGCCCAGACGGTGGGGGAGAGGGCGAGCTGGGGGCCCTGCTTGTTCTTGGAGTCGCGGATGTGGATGGTGGTGGGGCAGGGGGCGATCTCTACGCAGTCGCCGGAGCTGCCGCTGCTGTAGCTGGACTTGCGCCAGGAGAGGGCGACTTCGATGCAGTCGCCGGAATCGCCGCTGCTGTAGCTGCTCTTGAACCAGGCCAGTTCGGTGCCGCTCATAGCGCTCCTCGCATCCGCTTCAGCAGGCTCCGGGAGTCTTCTGGTCTGAGAGCCTGCGACCGCAGTTTTGCATAGCGCATGTGGAGCGTGCTGATCGTCTTTGGATCGGCGATGAACTGTGCGCTCTCCTGCCCTTCGCAGTAGCCGAACCACTGGTTGTCAGGAGTTTCGAGCAGCTGTAACGGTCCGTCCAGGCCAACGTGAACATGGCGCTCCAGCGGCATGACTTGCAACTCCACGTTTCGAAGAGCTGTGAACTCCAGCACGTGGTCGATCAGTGCCTGGGTGTCCGCTTCACCGCCGGTCCGGCGTAGAAAGACGTGCTCGTCGACGATGAAGCTGTACGCCGTGTTGGGCCTGTTCCGAAGTAACTGCTGCCGTTCCAGGCGGGCGGCTACCTGCGTTTCGACCTGCTCATCGGAGAGCAGGGGGATGCGGTTCTCGAAGAGGGTCCGCGCATACGCCTCCGTCTGCAACAACCCGGGAACCAACCGGCATTCGTACGTGTACAGGCTGATCGCCTGCTGCTCCAGATCCGCCCACTGGCGGAACCAGGACGCCAGCCCCTGCTTCCGCGTCAGATGCTTCGCCGCCTTGCGGAGCACCCCCAGGCCGTCGAGCGCCTGCTCCGCCCGCTCGACGAACTCCTTGGACGGAAGCCGTCTGCCCTGTTCGACGGAGGCAACGAAGTGGGGCGAGTACCCCATGTCCCCGGCCAGTGCCTCCTGCGTGATGCGGGCGTTCTCACGAAAGCCCTGGAGGACGGCGCCGAAGGTCTTGAGGCTGTCCGACGGTTCAGGTTCGCTGGTGCCGCAGTAGTCGCTGTTGCTACCGGCCATGTCCGGGTACCCCCGAGTGCAGTGGTGTCCGCCCCGCAAAGCACCCATCGTTACAGCGAGTTACGCGTACCGTCCACCCCTCGTGCTCGTACGCTGACGCAGCGTACGAGTTGAGCGCCTGGTGAACGGGGTTGCCAGACTCCACCGTTGACCCATGTCGCCCCAGACGAAACCGCAAAGCTCGGTTACCGTACGTGTGTTCAGCCAACAGCTCAGCTCCACGCCCCGCGGCGCCCGTCTCGCTCGTCGTCTGGTCGCCGAGCGGCTCGACGCGTGGGGCTGGCCGTACGCGTCCGAGCTGAACGAAGCCGTCACGCTGATCACCGCCGAACTCGCTGCGAACGCGGTCCGGCACGGGCGTCTGCCGGGGCGGGACTTCCGGATCCGGCTGACGGCGACGGAGCAGACCGTACGCATCGAGGTCACCGACGCGCGTGGCGAGGGACTGCCCCTGGTCCGCCCAGCGGACGGCGACGCCGAGGGCGGCCTGGGGCTGGTCCTCGTCGACGCGCTGGCGGACCGGTGGGGAGCGGACCCGCGTACGGACGGCGTGGGCAAGACCGTCTGGGCCGAGATCCAGGATCACGAGCCGATCAGCAACCAAGCTGACAGACTTCCTGTTCATGAGCGATGGGGGAGTGGGTCCTGAAGTCACCTTCGGGCTGCTGGCTGCGTGGGCGGTGCATGATCTGGAAGAAGTGGCCGCGGTGCCGGTCTGGGTCCGTGGCAGGGTTCCTGAGCTGCGGGAACGCTTTCCGCGCGTACCGGAACGGATATGGCGACGGCTGGAGTCGATCGACGGGCGCGAGTTCGCAACGGCCGTAGCGGGGATGGCCGTCGTGGTCGCCGCCGCCGCAGCCGACGGACACCGCACCGGCGGCCGTTCGGCCTTCTACCAGGGAGCCCTCAACGGGTTCGGGCTGCACGCCTTGGTGCATCTGGCGCAATCCGCAGCCGTTCGCGGATACACACCGGGTGCGGTCACCTCCCCAGTGGTGGTTATCCCCTTCACGCTGTGGGTCCGTGGCCGACTGCGGCGAGCCGGGGTGCTGCGACCCGCGCGGCCGCGTGACGCCGTGCAGGGGCTGGTGCTCGCGGCAGCGGCCACGGCCGCGACACACGTGTTCGCACGACGGCTGCTCCGCAGGGGGTGAGCCCCGGCAGACTGCGCCGGGGCTCACGTGAAGTGGTGCGCGTCAGCGGTTCATCAGTACGAACACGCCCCACCCGAGGTACTCGCGCTGGTACCTGGCGTGCTTGGCCGGAGACGTGGTGAGTTCCGCGCGCATCTCGTCGGCCAGCTCGTCGTCGGGGTTGGCGTCGAGCCAGCGACGGATGTTGAGCCACTGCGCCGCGACGTACCGGTCCCAGCTGTCCTGGTCGCCCAGGACCATTTCGACGACATCGCATCCCAAGTCGCCGAAGTGCTCGAGCAGTTCCGGCAGCGGGAAAAGCTCGTCCTTGCGGGACATATGGCAGGCCTCGACGGTGGCCTGGTCGAGGGGCTCGCGGCGCCAGTACGGTTCGCCGATCAGCATCATGCCGCCGGCGGCGAGGCTGCGCCGGAGGAGTTCGACGGTGCCCGGCACGCCGCCACCGATCCAGGTGGCGCCCACGCACGCGGCGATGCCGACCGGATCGTCGGCGACATGGCCTGACGCGTCCCCGTGCACGAAGCCGACCTGGTCGGCCACGCCCAGCTCGACGGCCCGCGCGCGGGCGGCGCCGATGAAGACGGTGCTGATGTCGACGCCGGTGCCGGTCACGCCGTGGTCGCGCGCCCAGGTGCACAGCAACTCGCCCTTGCCGCAGGCGAGGTCGAGCACGCGCGTGCCAGGCGACGGGCTGATGGCCTGACCGAGGATGGCCAGCTTCTCGCTGGTGAAGGGGTTGCAGAGGCGATGGCTGCTCTCGCGGATGGTGAAGCTACGTGGCAGATCCACTTCTGGGAGTCCTTTGGTTCGAAGAGGTCAGAACGGTCGGGGAGGGCGGCCGGTGGAAGCCGGCCGCGATTGCCTGGACCGTCATCAAATGCACCTCTTCGGACGCGTGGACGCTTCGCTGGGACCGGCCGAACATAGGGCCGCTGGGATCGCCATGTCCACCGAATTTCGGTTGCCATGTCCGGCGGGGCGCCTCATCACAGCAGCCGGGCAGACTTACGAGGCGCGGGGAGCGAACCCTGTCGTCGTGAAGGACGCCTGGTCCCGGGACGTCGTGCCGTCGGTGATCCACCAGCGCGTGGGGTCCTGGCCGTAGAAGCCGAACAGAGTGCCAGACGCCCAGTTGAGGATCAGTTCGTCCTTGCCGTCACCGTCGAAGTCGGCGGCCCCCGCGGGTCGGGCGTGCCGCCATTTCGCGGGTCCCTTCCGCACTTCGCGCTGGACAGAGGTGCGCTTGTCGCCGTCGATGAGCGTGGCACCTTCGTACGTGGCGACGAGGATGCCGTCGCGGCCGTCGCCGTCCGGGTCAGCGGCCATGTAACCGCCTGGCCCATAGTCGGTGCCTGCACCCTCGGGCACGTCGGGCAGCCGGTACGTGACCGGTGCGCCGCCGCTGCCGGGGTAGACAGCGAGCGATCCGACGACATCGGAGGCCGTGGTGTCGGCTCCGGGCTCGTCGTTGTGGCCGCCATCGTCGCCGACGGCCACGTCGCGCAGCCCGTCGCCGTCGAAGTCGCCGAACGCGTGGGAGTTGCCGGCGCGCAGGCGCCGGCCGTTCGCGGACAGGCCGGTGCCGCGGCGGGCCGGGTAGAGGATGTTGCCGGACTGCTCACCGTCGTTCGCTTCGTGGAACAGCAGGGACGTCGCGCGCGGCCGGCCGGACGGGTCGATGGCGTCCACGACGATTTCGCCACCCGACAGCGGCAGGCCCGTATCGGTGCGGGCCGGTACACCGGACCGCGTGAACGGGCCGTACAGCACTACCAGGGACGACCCGTTCTGCGCGAGGCCCGCGAGGTCGTGGTGCCCGTCCCCGTCGAAGTCGCCGCGCACCACGCTCTTGAGGCCCAGCTTCGATGCGCTCTGCGGCAGTCGCACCGGGGTCGCCTCGGCCCCTGCCGTGGGCCCGTCGGGTCCGCCCCAGGTCACGTACGGGGCGGTGCGTGAGGCGGAAATCCTCCGGTCCTCGACTCTCTCGCCGACGACGGTCGTGACGATGTCCGGGAAGCCGTCGCCGTCCAGGTCGGCGACCGTGTCCGGGGCGAGAGGGTTGCTCGCGGCCGCGTCCTCCGGCGGATCCGGCAGGCCCAGGTCGCGGCGGCCGTAGACCGTGCGGGTCGAGGGGTCGAGCCCCTTCGCCGAGCCGTAGAGCACAGCGACCCGTTCGCTGCCGGCGACGGGCACCACGAGGTCGCGGTACCCGTCGCCGTTGATGTCGTCGGGGTCCTTCGACCCCTTGCCCGGCGTCGGCGCCCGGCTCTCGGCGGGTGGCGCGCTGGCAACCGCCGACTCGTGGCCCGTCCCCTCACCGCCGCACCCGGTGAGCGCTGCGAGCACGGCGCAGACAGCGAAGGCGGGCAGGACGGGCAAGGCGGTACGAGACTTCATGCGCCTCACCCTCACATCCCGCGGCGTGACTACGCCAAGTCGATGGGAGGACTGTTGCCCAGTTGTCGATCAGCGGAAGGCGACGCGCCCGATCCGCAACGCCGTCCGGGCGCGTATCCGGCGGTTGCCGACTGCTACGGGGGCCCGGGTCACACCCGGACCAACTGGTCCGTGAAGGCGTTGCCGAACACCCCGTGCGGGTCGAGGCGGTCCAGGATGCCGATCGCCTCCGACCACCGGCCATTGCCGTACGAGGCCGGAACCACGGTTCCGATGACCTCCTTGTCGGCCCAGGCCGCCGTGTCGGTGTAGGCCCAGCCCTTGGACCACTCGACGCGGGTGAGGGCGTAGCCGCCGTCGAACGTGCGCAGCAGGAAGCGCTCCAGGTCGCGGTAGAACTCGTGGGCGTCCGGCGTGGTCGGCTGGGTCAGCACGTCGACCCACACCGCGCAGTCGAACTCCGGGTGGTCGGGGGACGGCCGTACGGCGGAGAGCAGCGGCGGGCGGGCACCCCGGGCGGCGGACTCCTCGGGCCGGTCGAGTCCGCTCACGCGGATCTCGACCTGTCCGTTGACCGGGAACCTGCCTGCCGCAGCCCACTTCTCGAGCTGATCGCGGTAGTAACCGGCGAACTCCGAGACGACGCGCTGCACGTCGGCACGCCGGGTCAGGATGGCGTACCCATTGGCGGTCTCGCGGAGCGTGGTGGGGCGCAGATAGAACTGCAGGTTGTGCGAGGCGCCCCACAGATCGGTGGCGAAGGTGGTGGTCAGACCGGTCGCCGCGACCGCGTACTGCGCGGCGCCGAACTCGGGCGCGAGATACCAGGCGCCCTCTCCCAGCATGCGCCCGGCCAGGCGGGCGACGGGCGTCGGCAGCGAGTCGCTGAACGGGTAGTTGTACGGGTGGTGCACCTCCCGGGCGGAGAACGGGCGCTCGGGGCTGAGGCTCCACACCTTCAGCCACGGCTTGTCGGTGTAGGCGAACCAGATCGCCTCCACGCGTCCCGAGCGGTCCAGGAAGTCGGCGAACGTGTTGCCTCGGGCCGCCAGGGCGCTGCCGGGAGCGGCGAACAGTTCGTCAGCGGTGAGATCGATCCGGCTCCGGCAGCGCAGCGGGACCTCCTCGCCGGCCTGGAGCACCGCCTCCACGAGGAGGCCGCGGCCGATGTGGGCGGCCAGCGCCTCGCATTCCTCGTCGGCGCCCCGGTGGAAGGTCCGCACGACGTACTCGGCACGGGCGCTGTCCCAGACGACGGCGGTGACGGAGAGGACCAGGTTGCTGAGGGAGCCGTAGGTGTGACCGGGACGCGCCGCCTCACCGACGGCGGGCACGCTGGTGCCGTGGGCATCGATGGCGAGTGTGCCGCCGAGGGTCAGCTCGCCGGGCGCCGGGGTGTTGGTGACACCGAGGCCGTGGTCCGCGAGGAACGCCATCAGCGTTTCGAGCGTCACCCCGGTCTGTGCTCGGACCGCGCCGGGGGCGCCGGCGGGCGGGGTGGTGAGTTCCATGTGGGTCAGATGTTCGGTGGTGTCCAGGAGCAGCACGCGCGCGTCGGACTCGGTGGGCCCGGTGATGGTGAGCGGGGACCAGCCGTGTGCCTTGCCCCGTGCGCGCAGCCGCCAGCCGTTGGTGTGCGCCCAGTTGGCGAGGTCGGCCATGTCCTGGCCGGTTCGGGGCGCGCAGGCCCACAAGCCGTCGTGGGTGATCTCTCCGGCCCAGTTGATGTAGCGGGTGCGGTACGCCGAGAGTCCGGCGGGCAGTTCGGGAGGAGTTGCAGGAGTTGCAGGAGTTGCAGGAGTTGCAGGGGTCGCCGGTGCTGCCGTTGCCGGATGAGCCCCGGCCAGCGACGCTCCGACAGTGATTCCGAGGGCTCCGCCGACGACGGTCGCCGCTCGTAACACCCCTCGCCTGGAGGGGCGGCCGGGACGGGGAGCGGACTCAGTGGACTCGGCGGACCCGGCAGACTCAGCGGACCCGGCGGACTCAAGTGGATCAGACATGCCCCGAACGTACGTCGCTGCTTGCCTGATCGATCCACCGATCGACGAATGGTTATGAAATGTCCGCTGGATCTCCCCATGCTGTGCGGGATGCTGTACGCGTGCCGCGGTTTCTCGTCGCATTGGCCGGAAAATATCCATTGCCAGGGCAGGTTGGGTGGAATACGTTGAGCCCGTGACTGCCGGGTCGGCCATGGGCCAGGAACGAGTAGGGCACCCGGCCTCGCCGTGATTGCGAGGCGGGCGAGAGCCCCGCCTGCCCCATCTCGCTCGTCGTGCGGATGTCGTGAGTGCCTCATGTCATTTGAGTCTCGTCCATATGACCTTCGAAGGCGCCGTACAGGTCGCTGACCTGCTGCTTCAGGGTGGCTGCGACTGAGTCCATGAGACTTGTGACTCACGGAGTCACAGCGAGCATTTCTCGTCGACTCGGCTTCCCTTTATTCCGCACACCTGTTTTCACGCGCCACCGTCGCGGTCGCTCCGTGCCCGTGGTGAATTCCCCCTGCCTGCCGTGCGGGTATTCGTGCTGCCTGCCATGCGGGTACTCGCGCATGCCCGCGAACTGCCGGCGAAGCCGGCCCCCACCATCCCGATCCGGAGAAGAAAGCAGAGAATGCCGAACGATTTCAATCAGCAGATCATCGACGAGTTCCGCGCCAACCAGGGCCGCGTCGGCGGATACTTCGAGGGCGCCCGGCTGCTCCTCCTGACCACCACCGGGGCGCGGTCCGGCGCCCGGCACACGACCCCGCTCGGCTACCTTCCCGACGGCGGCGAACGGGTTCTGGTCATCGCCTCTGCCGCCGGGGCGCCGAAGCACCCGGACTGGTTCCACAACGTCGTGGCGAACCCGCGCGTCACGGTCGAGGGCGGCGTCTTCACGTACGAGGCGGACGCGGTCGTCCTGGAGGGCGCCGAACGCGACCGGGTCTTCGCCCGCGCGGTCGAGGCGGATCCCGGGTGGGCCGACTACCAGGCCAAGACCACCCGCGTCATCCCCGTGGTGGCCTTGCAGGCGGTGCCCGGTCCACCGAACCCGAACGCGTCCTCGGCGGCCGCGGCTCTCAAGCTGGTCCACGACGCTTTCCGGCGCGAACTCGCCCTGGTCAGAAAGGAGATCACCGAGTCGGGTCCCGGAGGACTGGGCGCCCAGCTCCGGATGAACTGCCTGACGCTTTGCCAAGGGCTGCACAACCACCACACCGGCGAGGACACCATGATGTTCCCGTTCCTCGCCGAGCGTCATCCCGAACTCGCCCCGACGATGGACCGGCTCGCGGCGGAGCACCAGAAGATCGCGGCGCTCCTCGCCGAGCTGCGGCAGATCGTCTCCACCGGCGAAACCGCCGACCCTCAGCTGGTGCTCCGCGAGGTGGAGCGGCTCACCGACGAACTCGAGGCCCATCTGACGTACGAGGAGGAGCAGCTGATCCCCGTTCTGGACACGCAGGCCGGCTGATCCCCGTTCTGGACACGCAGGCCGGCTGATCGCTCACACCGTTCCAGGGCCGTCATCCGGAGTTCATTCCTCAAGCTCTTCATGTTCGGACAACGCGGTCTCACCAGCCTCGTTCGCCCCATACACTCCACCGCACCAGTCAGTTGGCGGAAAGCGCTTGTGGACGCTTGTGGAGCGGAGAGCAGAGAGCATGACGGCACGTACCCCCATGGCCCGCATGGACCGGCGGAGCTTCCTCAAGCGGTCCGCGGGTGTCTCGGCAGGGCTGATCGCCGCCCCCGCGGCGATCAGCTGGCTGCCTGGCCAGCAGGCATACGCCGCCGAGGCGTCGGCGGACTCGGCGGCAGCCGTGCGTGCCTTCGTCGACGACTATCTGACCAACACCGTCGACCACCTCACCCCCGAGACCAACGCTGCGGTCCGCATCCTCTCCGGAATGCAGCGCCTGTGGCAGACGGGGACGGCCTGGAACAACGGCACCCCGCTCGCCGTCGACGTGCTGCGCGCCAACATGCGCTACTCGATCGCACTCACCACACGCCGCACCGACGACGAAGCCCGGCAGTCCTTCATCTACGACCGGCAGGACCAGAGTTACGCGGCAACCGCCGGACTCGGCCCGCTCACCGAGGTGTACCGGACCGGCGCCAAGGCGGTCACCGGCATCACCAGCGCGCCCGACGGCACCCCGGCCGGGAAGATCAGCGATGCCGTGCCGGCCGGTGCGCCCGCCGGTTCCGCCATCGGGGCGGGGGCCGTCGACTCGGAGCTCGGCAAGGTGGTCCAGCTCGTCCAGACCGTGCGCGGCCCGTACGCCTCCGGCAACCCGAGCAAGTTCGCGTACCAGTACCCGCGGCCCTGGCGGATGACGGAGGACAACGAGGTCGTCGACACCGGCACCACGGACGCCCTCGGGTTCCCCGTCTACAAGTCCGACGTGGTCGTCGCCCCACAGCTGCTGCGCCAGCGCAGCACCTCCCCCGCCGAGGACGGCGGGTACCCCAGCGGGCACACCAACGCCTTCTACCTCGCCGGTCTGGCGCTCGCATACGCGATACCCGAGCGGTTCCAGGAGCTGGTGGCCCACGCCTCGTGGGCCAGCCACACCCGGATCCTCGCCGGCATGCACTCCGCCGCCGACGTCATCGGCGGCCGCATCCTGGCCACCGCACTCGCCGCCGCGACGCTGTACGACCCGGCCAACGCCCAGCTCAAGGCCGCGGCACGGCAGCAGGCCGCCTCGTACCTGCAGGCGCGGACCGGCACCTCGGCCGACACCCTGTACGCCTACGCGCACTCGGCGGGCACCGACACCGACCCGTACGCGGACCGGGCCGCCAACGAGCGCGCGGTCACTCCGCGTCTGACGTACATCCTGCCCAGGCGCGGCAACGCCCGCGTCCCGATGACCGTGCCCAAGGGCGCCGAGGTACTCATCGAGACCCGGCTGCCCTACCTCACCGCCGAGCAGCGCCGGGAGGTGCTGCGCACCACCGCACTGCCCTCCGGATACGCCCTGCTGGACGGGCCCGAGCAGTGGGGGCGGATCGACCTCTTCGCCGCGGCCGACGGTTACGGCGCCTTCGACGGCGACGTGCGCGTCGACATGGACGCCTCCGCGGGCGGCTTCCACGCGGCCGACGCCTGGCGCAACGACATCGAAGGGCCCGGCTCCCTCACCAAGCTCGGCACCGGCACCCTGACCCTGACGGGCACCAACCGCTACACCGGCGGTACGTCAGTGCAGGCCGGCACCCTCGTGGCCGCATCGCAGGACGCCCTCGGCACCGGTGACGTCCAGGTCCGCGGCGGCTCCCTCCGGCTGACGGCCGGCGACGGCGTTCGGGTGCGCGGCGGCTACGGCCAGTCCTCCGGCGCGACGCTCGACGTGGCGGTGGTCGGCGACTGCGGTGAGCCTGCCCTGGCCGTCTCCGGCCCGGCCGTCCTCGGGCGGGGCAGTGCTCTCGAGCTCCGGGTCGACGACCCTGCCGAGGGCACCGGCATCCGGGTCCTGCGCGCTCGCGGCGGCCTGCGCGGGCGGTTCGGCACCATCACCGTCCGGGCCGAGGGGCGTACGTACGAGGCCGTTCCCACGTACTCCGCCAACGAGGTCTCCGTACGCCTGAAGTGACCGGTCAAGCCTGCTCCGGCACCTCGGGGTCCGTCCTCACGGATGTCCTCACAGGTGCCGGAGCAGTGCGTGCAGTGCCGGGTTGTCGTTGTTCCTGCGCCACACCAGGTCGAGTTCCACGGGCTCGGGTATGGGCAGTTCGACCGGTTTGAAGATGATATCGGCGTACCGCAGCTGGGCGGCGGCCTCCGGGACCAGGGCCGCGCCGAGGCCGCAGTTGACGAGGGCCAGGATGCTGTGGACCTGGCTCAGATACTGGGAGTAGACGGGGGTGACGCGGGCGGTCCGGAAGATGCTGATGAGCAGTTCGTGGAAGTAGCGGGCTTCCGTGGGCGAGTACATCAGCAGCTCCTGGCCCTCGAAGTCCGTGACCTTGAGCGCTCCCGTGCGTTCCGTCAGCGCGTGCCCCGTCGGCAGGGCGGCGAGCAGCTGTTCCCGTACAGCAGGCTTGGACAGCAGGTCCGGGCCCGTCACCGAGGGCCGGATCAGGCCCAGGTCCAGGCTGTTGTTGGCGAGTGCCGCCAATTGGTCGCGGGTGACCATCTCGCGCAGGACGATCTCCGCCCGGGGCATGGCCTCGCGTGCCGTGCGCAGCAGCGTGCCGAGCGTGGAGTAGGCGCTGGCGGCGGTGAAACCGATGGTGATGCTGCCCGCCTGTCCCGTCGATACCTGCCGGACGGCGAGGGCGGCGTGCTCGGACCGGCGCAGGATGCCGCGTGCCTCGACCAGGAAGGCGCGCCCCGCGGGCGTCAGCTGGACCGACTTGTTCGTGCGGTTGAGGAGCTGTACCCCGAGGTCGTTCTCCAGCTGCCGGATCTGCCGGCTGAGCGGGGGCTGCGTCATCCGGAGCCGCTCTGCGGCCCGCGTGAAGTGCAGCTCTTCCGCGACGGCCACGAAACTCGTGAGTTGCGTGAGTGTGAACAACGATGCTCTCCGGGTATCAACGCATGCAAAATTTGAGTTAGACGTGAATCTTCCGGCGTTTTAGCTTCAAGGGCAACGGCTGAGCGGGACGCCCGGCCGGCATCGCGGCGGACCCCGGGACGGAGCCCGTCGCTCCCCAACCGTCCAAGGCACCGGAGCTGTCCAGTGGTGAGTACAACGAACATGACGCCGCACGTCGCGAACCAGGGCGAGGCGACGCTGGACAGAATCTCCTGGCTCAAGCTGTCCTCGGTCACCCTTCCGCTGTCCACTCCCATCAGCGACGCCAAGGTCCTCACGGGCCGCCAGAAGCCGATGACCGAGGTCGCCTTCCTCTTCGTCGAGGTCGGTACCGAGCAGGGGCACGAGGGCATCGGCTTCAGCTACTCCAAGCGCGCGGGCGGTCCGGGCCAGTTCGCGCACGCCAAGGAGATCGCCCCCGTCCTGATCGGCGAGGACCCCAGCGACATCGCCAAGATCTGGACGAAGCTGGTGTGGGCGGGCGCCTCGGTCGGCCGCAGCGGCCTTGCCACCCAGGCCATCGCGGCCTTCGACATCGCCCTGTGGGACCTGAAGGCCAAGCGTGCCGGTCTGCCGCTCGCCAAGCTGCTGGGCGCCCACCGTGACTCCGTCCGCTGCTACAACACCTCCGGCGGGTTCCTGCACACCCCCACCGAGCAGCTTCTGGAGAACGCGACCGCGTCCCTGGCCGGCGGCATCGGCGGCATCAAGATCAAGGTGGGCCAGCCGGACACCAAGGAGGACCTCCGCCGGCTGACCGCCGTACGCGAACACCTCGGCGACGACGTGCCCCTCATGGTCGACGCCAACCAGCAGTGGGACCGGCCGACCGCGCAGCGCATGGGGCGCGCCTTCGAGGAGTTCGGCCTGGTGTGGATCGAGGAACCCCTCGACGCCTACGACGCCCAGGGCCACGCCGCCCTCGCCGCCTCGCTGGACACGCCCGTGGCGACGGGCGAGATGCTCGCCAGCGTCGCCGAGCACTACGAGCTGCTGCGCCACAACGCGGCGGACGTCATCCAGCCCGACGCGCCCCGCATCGGCGGCATCACCCAGTTCCTCAAGCTGGCGGCCCTCGCCGAGCACCAGCACGTGCAGCTCGCGCCCCACTTCGCCATGGAGATCCACCTGCACCTCGCCGCGGCCTATCCGTACGAGCCGTGGGTGGAGCACTTCGACTGGCTGGAGCCGCTGTTCAACGAGCGCCTCCACATCAGCGGCGGGCGGATGCACGTGTCGTCCCGGCCCGGCCTCGGCATCACCCTCAGCGAGCAGGCCCGCGCCTGGACGCAGGCGGTCCACGAGGTCGGCACGCGGCCCTGACGCGCCGCACCGGGCAGTACGCGACCGGTCATCCATCGAATCCATTGACCTGTCGCGTACATAACCCTAACCTCCATCCCCATATGTAAATCGAGTCCATATACATGGAGACAAGTTCATGTCACTGAACACGGCGGCCCAGGATGTCGCGCGACGGCTGCGTGACGGCATGGCGCGCGGCGTGCTGTCCTTCCCGCTCACCAGCTTCGCGGACGACGGCAGCCTCGACCTGGACGCCTACCGCGCCTACCTGGCCGCTCAGCTGGAGACGGCCCCAGGCGCCGTCTTCCCCGCCTGCGGCACGGGCGAGTTCACCGCGCTCGACGAGGACGAGTACCGCCAGGTCGTCGCCGCGGCGGTCGAGGTGGCCGACGGGCGGCTGCCGGTCGTCGCCGGCATCGGCTACGGCTGGGCGCAGGCCCTGCGCTTCGCGCGGATCGCGGAGGAGGCCGGAGCGGACGCCGCGCTGGTGCTTCCCCACTACCTGCTGAAGGCCCCGCAGGACGGCCTGGTCGAGCAGGTGCGCCGGATCGCCGCCGGTACCGAGCTGCCCCTCATCGTCTACCAGCGCGACCAGGTGGCCTTCACCGCCGACAGCCTGCGCCGCCTCGCGGAGATCCCGACCGTCATCGGCCTCAAGGACGGCCACAGCGACCTGGACCGCCTGCAGCGCCTCACCCTCGCAGCCCCCGAGCACCTGCTCTTCTTCAACGGGGCCGCCACCGCCGAGATCCAGGCCCGCGCCTACGCGACGGTCGGCGTGCCCGCGTACTCGTCGGCTGTCCACGCCTTCGCACCCGAGATCGCGAACGCCTTCTTCACCGCCTTCCAGAACGGCGACCACGCGACGACCGAAGAACTGCTGCGCGGTTTCTACGTGCCGCTGGTCGAGCTGCGCGACCGGGTGCCGGGCTACGCGGTCTCCCTGGTCAAGGCCGCGGCGCGGCTGCGCGGCAGGCCGGTCGGCCCGGTGCGCGCCCCGCTCACCGACCCCGGTCCGGCGGACCTGGCCGAGCTGGAGAAGCTGCTGGAGACGGGTCTGGCGCTGGTGGGAGCCACGCGCTAGCGGCGCCTGACCCGTCGTCGGCCCGACCCATCGGACCGATCGCGTCGGCCTGACTCACCGTCGGCGCGGCACGTCACAGCCCACCGCGCCGGCACGCGGGCCGATCGGCTCCCGCGTCGGCGCGCAGCCCGACTGCCGGCGCGAGGCCTGACGGCCCGTACGACAGCCCCGTACCGAACAAGCGGGAGCGGCCCCCGAACATCACCGCTCCCGCCCCACAACCCGAACCGGCCCGCCGCACCCGGCACCCGGCCTCGGCTCGCTCGTGCGCCCGCACCCCACCCCCATGCTTCGGGAGCACCGACCCACACCGGCCCCCAGCCGGGCGCCACGCCCGGCGGCCACACCCCCAACTCGCCCCCGGCCCGTACGACGCTGACGGAAGCGCGTCGTACCAGGGGCCCGCCACCCTGCGCACAGTTCAAAGGGGAACTGACCCATGCCTCTTGTCGTCGTCGGAATCAGCGTGCTGATCCTGCTGTTCCTCATGACCAGACTGAAACTCAACGGCTTCATCGCCCTCCTCCTGGTGGCCGTCGGGGTCGCGCTGGTCCAGGGGATTCCGTCCGCGGAGATCGCGGACGTCCTCGGGGAGGGCGTCGGCGGCCAGATCGGCGACACCCTGCTCGTCGTCGGACTCGGCGCCATGGTCGGCCGCGTCATGGGCGACTCGGGCGCCGCCCAGCGAATAGCCAACAAACTCATCGACGCCTTCGGCCTGCGCTATGTGCAGGTCGCCATGGTCGTGACCGCCATGCTCATCGGCGTGACCATGTTCTACGAGGTCGCCTTCGTCATCATCGTGCCGGTCGCGTTCACCATCGTCCGGGTCACCCGCAAGAACCTGCTGTGGGTGGGCCTTCCGATGTCGATCGCCCTGTCCACGATGCACAGCTTCCTGCCGCCCCACCCCGGCCCCACCGCCGTCGCCGCCACCTTCCACGCCTCGGTCGGCCACACGCTGCTCTACGGCCTGTTCTTCGCCGTGCCGTTCGGCGCGCTCATCGCCCTGGTGTGGCCGCGGCTCCCGTTCGTCCGCAAGATGAACCCCTCGATCCCGACGGGCCTGGTCACTGAGCGCGTCTTCGAAGACGACGAGATGCCGAGCATGGCCTGGTCCCTCTTCGTCGCGCTCGTCCCCGTCGTACTGATCGCGGGCGCCGCGGTGACCGACATGGCGGTGTCCGACAAGGACAACCCGGTCCTGCACGCCGTCAACTTCATCGGCTCGGCGCCGGTCGCCCTCCTGCTGACGCTGTGCCTGGCCATCTGGGCGTTCGGCCCGCGGATCGGCCGCGGACTGGACGAGGTGAGCGCGTCCTGCGTCTCGTCGGCCAAGTCCATGGCCATGATCCTCATGGTCATCGGCGCCGGTGGCGCGTACAAGGGTGTCCTCGTCGAGGGCGGCATCGCCGACTACATCAAGGACGTCACGGACGGCTGGAACATCTCGCCGATCATCCTCGCGTGGCTCATCGCCGTCATCCTCCGCATCGCCCTCGGCTCCGCGACGGTCGCCGTCGTCACGGCCGCCGGTGTCGTCGCGCCGCTCGTCGCCGGCAGCGGCGTCCACCCCGAACTCATGGTCCTCGCCGTCTCCTGCGGCTCCATCGCCTTCAGCCACGTCAACGACCCCGGCTTCTGGATGTTCAAGGAGTACTTCAACCTGTCGGTCCTCGACGCGATCAAGGCGCGGACCACGTACACCACCGTGCTCGCGGTCCTCGGCCTGGGCGGTGTCCTCGCCGTCGAGTGGGCCCTGGACACTCTGAGCATCTGACCAGCGCCTCATCCGGCCCCCGCCGATACCACCGTCGACCCACTTCCGAACGCAAGGAACCCTGATGACAAGCGGAAGCCAGCCGACCGTCACCGAATTCTCCGTCTACCCGGTCGCCGGCCGGGACTCGATGGAGCTGAACCTCTCCGGTGCGCACGGCCCGTACTTCACCCGCAACGTGGTCGTCCTGAAGGACTCGGAGGGCCGTACGGGACTCGGTGAGGTGCCGGGCGGGGAGAAGATCACGCAGACGCTGCGCGACGCCGAGCCGCTCGTCGTCGGCGCGAAGGTGGGCGACTACAAGCGCGTCCTGCGCGAGATCGGCGAGAGGTTCGGCGACCGCGACGCCGGCGGCCGCGGCCTGCAGACCTTCGACCTGCGCACCACCGTCCACGCGGTCACGGCCGTCGAGTCGGCCCTGCTCGACCTCCTGGGACAGCACCTCGACGTGCCGGTGGCGGCCCTGCTCGGCGACGGACAGCAGCGCGACTCCGTACGCGTCCTCGGCTACCTCTTCTACGTGGGCGACCCCGACCGCACCGACCTGGAGTACGTGCGCGAGGCCGACTCGGACGTCGAGTGGTACCGGATCCGCCACGAGGAGGCCCTCACCCCCGAGGCGATCGTCCGCCAGGCCGAGGCCACGTACGACCTCTACGGCTTCCGCGACTTCAAGCTGAAGGGCGGGGTGCTGGAGGGCGCCGAGGAGGTCAAGGCGATCCGGAAGCTCAAGGAACGCTTCCCCGAGGCGCGGATCACCCTCGACCCCAACGGCGCGTGGTCGCTGCGCGAGGCGATCGAGCTGTGCGGGCCCCTGCTGGGCACCCTCGCCTACGCCGAGGACCCGTGCGGAGCCGAGGACGGCTACTCGGGCCGCGAGATCCTGGCGGAGTTTCGCCGCGCCACCGGACTCCCCACGGCGACCAACATGATCGCCACCGACTGGCGGCAGATGACGCACGCCCTGGCGCTGCAGTCGGTCTCCATCCCGCTGGCCGACCCGCACTTCTGGACCATGCAGGGCTCCGTACGCGTCGCCCAGCTCTGCAACGCCATGGGCCTGACCTGGGGATGCCACTCGAACAACCACTTCGACATCTCCCTGGCGATGGTGGCCCACTGCGGTGCCGCGGCCCCGGGCGAGTACAACGCCCTGGACACGCACTGGATCTGGCAGGAGGGCCTGGAGCGCCTCACCGTCGAACCGCCGCGCATCGTCGACGGCGAGATCGCCATCGCCGGCGCCCCCGGCCTGGGCATCCAGCTCGACATGGACCGGCTCCTCGCCGCCCACGAGCTCTACCAGCAGAAGGCGCTGGGGGCGCGGGACGACGCGGCCGGGATGCGCTACCTCGTTCCGGGCTGGACGTTCGACAACAAGCGGCCTTGCCTGGTGCGGTAGCGGCACGGAACCGGGGGCGGTGACGGCACAGCACTGGGGGACTGGCTGCGCCTGGCTCTGCGCGTCGCGAGGCGCGTACAGCCAGGCGCAGCCGGTCCGCGTTCAGATCCGCCCCCTACAGTGCCGAAGATATGACGGCTCTTACGTCCTTCACCTTCGTGCGCCACATCGATGGGCTCAGCTACCGCTTCGAACGCGACGGCGAGCGTCACGGGCGCCCCGCCTACCGCAGAACGGACGGGCAGGTGTGGTGTGTCTGGACGCCTGCCGACGGCTGGCACTGCGAGATCGCCGACGGCCTCGTGACCGCGCATCCCCTGACGACCTCTGCCGACGAACCCGAGCCCCCTGCCACCGTTTGGCGCAGCTTCAAGAACGACCGCTCGTACCTCTACGACCTCCGTCCTCTCGAATCCGAACGACCCGAAGTGTGATCCGCCGGAAAGCGCCTCGGTAAAAGGCCCCGGACGGTCCCGTTCACCTTGTCTTCCGTCGTGTGCAACCTTCCGTCCATCACGCGTGTCGTACGTCACCAGAGCCCCGAACGACGCATCGGTTCTGAGACGGGAGCGACACCTTGCGCGTACGTACCCTGGCCTTCGCCGTAACCGCAGCCCTGGCCGCCGCCGGCCTCGGCGCCCCGGCCGCCGCCGCGGCGCCCTCCGGCCTGTGGGACGACTTCAACGGCGACGGCTTTTCCGATCTCGCCATCGGCACGCCCAAGGCGAGCGGAGGTACGGTCACCGTCCTCTTCGGCTCGGCCTCCGGCGTCAGCCCCGCCCGCTCGGTGAACATCACCCAGAACACCCCGGGCGTTCCCGGGACCTCGGAGTCCGTGGACCAGTTCGGCGAGAACGTGACCAGCGGCGACGTCGACGGCGACGGTTACGCCGACCTGATCGTCGGCGCGCCCTACGAGGAGATCACGGGTAAGCCGAGGGGTGCGGTCACCATCGTCTGGGGCGGCGCGAACCCGTTCACGTCCGGCGGCACCATGCTCACCGCCCCGAACGCCGACGCCGTCCAGTTCGGGACGGGCACCGCCTTCGCCGACCTCGACGGCGACGGCACCGGCAACCTGGTCGTGGTCGGTGCCAACACCTTCTGGTGGTACGCCGACGGGAAGCCCACCCAGGACGGGGCGCTCGCGCCGGAGGTGGAGTTCCTGCCGGAGGGCGTGAGCCTGGACGGCGTCGTCGCCGGCCACTTCTCCGGCACCGACGGCAGCGACTTCGTCGTGCACGGAACCCGCGCGGGCAGCGGTTACGTGGGCCTGCTGCGCGGCGGCCCCGGCGACATCGGCTCCTCCTACTCGCTGCTGGCCGAGGGCACCGCGGGCGCCGCCTCCTGGGACAGGGCCGTCGCGGCGGGCGACATCAACGGCGACGGATACGACGACCTGGTCACCGGCAACACGGCGGTCGGCAAGGGCGGTTCGTTCACCGTGCGGTACGGCAAGGCGGCCGGACTGTCCGCCACAGGCAAGACGTACACCCAGGCCAGCGCCGGTGTGCCGGGCACCGACGAGGACTACGACAACTTCGGCGCCGCCGCCGCGGTGGGCGACGCGACCGGCGACGGCTACGCGGACGTCGCGGTCGGCGCCACGTACGAGACGGTGGACGGCCACCGCAGCGTCGGCAACGTCGTGTTCCTCAAGGGCGGTTCCGCCGGACTGACCACGAGCGGTGCCCAATCCTTCCACCAGGCTACGCCGGGCGTGCCGGGTGCCGCCGAGGCCGGCGACCACTTCGGCTCCTCGCTGCGGCTGCGCGACATCAACGGCAACGGCAGGGCGGACCTGGCGATCGGCGCGTTCGGCGAGGACATACTGCCCGACGGGTACGACGACGGGGCGGCGTGGGTGCTGCGCGGCGCGACCTCTGGCCTGACGACGACGTACGCGACGGCCTTCAACGCCTCGGACTTCGGCTATCCCATCGTCAAGGGCCGCAAGTTCGCGGATGTCTTCGCCCGCTGATCACCCACCCCCATTCACACCGGCTCTCTCGAGCCATGAGGAGTTCCGACGACGATGCGCAACAAGATCCTCTCCGCGACGGTGGTCTGCGCCGCAACCCTGCTGGGGCTGACCGCGCCCACCGCCGCCCAGGCAACCGAGACCGCCACGCCGCGGGGCGACTTCAACGGCGACGGCTACCCGGACCTGGCGGTGGGCGTGCCCTCCGCCCAGGTCGGCGACAAGGCCAAGGCCGGCTACGTGAACGTCCTGTGGGGCGGTCCGTCCGGCCCGGGCAAGTACGGCTCCGTACGGATCAGCCAGGCCACGAAGGGAGTGCCGGGCACCCCCGAGGCGGGTGACCTCTTCGGCTCCGCGGTGACCGCCGCGGACGTCGACGGCGACCGCTACGCCGACCTGGTCGTGGGCGCCTCCAGTGAGTCTCTCTCCTCCGACAAGTCCGCCGAACACGGCACCGTCACCGTGCTGCGCGGCTCCGCCTCCGGCTTCACCAGCGGCGGCTACACGGTCGCGCGGGGCGTGAGCGAGTTCTCCAAGATCGGCGCGGTGATCGCCGCCGGGGACGTGACCGGCGACGGCATCACCGATCTGGCGCTCAGTCTCCGCGGCGAGGAGCACGGCGGCGTGGTGCTGCGTCCCGGCCCGCTCACCGCGGACTCCCCGGACACCCTGAGCGGGGAGATCACCGGAGCGGACCTCGGCGGCGTGAGCGCTCTGGCCACCGGCGACTTCGACGGCGACGGTGACGACGACCTGGCGGTCTCGGTCTCGGCGTCGGAGAGCAGATTCGTCGCGGTCTACCGCTGGCAGGGCGGCGCCCCGGAGCAGCTGTGGAGCACCACGGCCTCCGCCGTCTCCCTCGCCGCCGGCGACTTCGACGCGGACGGCACGGACGACCTGGTGCTCGGCTACTGCTACCCCAACTATGAGGTCGGCGACAACCCGGACTGCGCGGACTACTCCACGGGCCGCGCCGAGGTGTTCAAGGGCGGGCTGGTGAAGGTGGCGTACGGCTCGAAGTCCGACGGCTTCGGCGCCCGCACCCAGGAGATCCAGCAGGACACTCCGGGCATCGCCGGCACCGCCGAGTCCGAGGACCGCCTCGGCACCGCGGTCGCCGCGGGCGACGTCGACGGCGACGGCTACGCCGACCTCGCCATCGGCGACCCGTACGAGGCGGTCGGCTCGCAGCAGAACGCGGGCATGGTGATCCTGGTACGCGGCACCGCCACCGGCCTCCTGACCTCCGACGGCACGGCTTCGAGCGTCGGCTTCACCCAGAACACCACCGGCGTCCCGGGCACCGCGGAGCAGGGCGACCGTTTCGGCGCCTCGGTCCGACTGCAGGACTACGACGCCGACGGCCACGCGGACCTCGCGACAGGCGCACCCGGCGAGAACTCGGCCAAGGGCGGCGTCTGGCTCCTCCCGGGCACCGCCCAGGGCCCGACGGCGACGGGCTCCCGGGCCCTGACACCGAAGAGCCTGGGGCTGCCGTCGTCGACGAGCGCGCTGGAGTACGGGCTGGTGATCGGGCGCGGTTAGCTTGAGCCGACACGGCTCAGCGATCCAGCAGGAATCCCAGCACCTGCCGCAGGCATACAGGGAAGACCTACGGCGTTTGGGCTGTTGGCCTGGTCAGCGGACTCTTCTGAGGAGGTCCAGACGACTGTGCGGGCCCGGCATCACTGGGGATGCTCTTCGTGCGACTGGTGTCGTACAGGTGGCAGCGCACGGCGGCCTGGCGCGCATCGCGACCGGCGCGGGGCGCCGCCGCCTACGCGGCAGCGCCCCGCGCTCGGCGTCAAGAGCCGTTGATCAGTTTCTTGACCTCAGGGGGCAGCCCCTCGTCGGACTTGACGGCGACGAAGACAGCGTCACCGGGTGCGCCTCCCACCGCGATGGCGATGCCGGGGTCCAGCCCCTCGACCGCATAGGCAGTCGTCGGGGTCGCCGGCGAGCCGTCGTCATCGTCGTTGGGTGTGTCGTCGCATGGCGGTTGGGTAGCGGTACCGAGCTTGTCCCCGACCGTGAAATCGACGTTGGCCACGTCCGAGTACGTACGGTTCTCGTACTCGACCACGAACGCACAAGACGCCGCGGACTCACCGCCACCGCTCAACGGCGTGCAGGCGACGGACACCGTGATGGTGGTGGCTGCCGCCAGTAGTGCCCATGTGGATCCGCTCCGGCCGACCGCGAGCGCAGCCTTCATCGACATACCTCCTCTTGGAGCATCAGCTCCGGCTCAGTAGATGCTGTGATGGCCGAGGACATCCCTTGCCAGTCCTCCTGGCCCTTGTCGTGCGCTGGAACGAGCGTTCGTGCGTGGTGTCGATTGCCGTGGACCCCAGCGATGTCCTTCAGCCCGGAGACGTGCCCGGCCTCATCAACTCCGACGGAGCAGGCGTCGTTTTCGTTCGAGCTGCTGCTGAGAACGTCGCCGCTGAAGCGTGAATTGTGATCGCTTGCGTAGCGATGCCAGGTAGCCGGTGACCGCCACCCCGGCCCGACGAGGCCGATTTCTCTCCGCCGGTACAACCCTTGCCCCTGGCAACGAGTCTCCTGTGCGATCACCGCACGTAAAGACCCGGGGACTTTCCGGCAAACACGGGCGGAATGAGCCCATCGACTGCGGGTGCCCTCGGCATCTCAGCGTCGAGCGAGCCCAACTGCGGCGCGAATTTCACGGACTGAGGGGGCTGCTGTGACCGACGACAAAAGACCCATGCGTCTGCTGGGGGGACCCGCGCCGCGCATTGCGATACTGACCGCGGTGATCGGGATGGTGTTCGTGCTGCTGGCCCAGCTCGCGCAGTGGTACGACCATCGTGACCTCGTCACCGGCGCGCAAGGCACCTTCCCCGCCGCCTTCGCCACCGAGGCCCCGGTCGCACCCGGGCACGTCATACGACGGACGACGGACGACGAATTCCACGCCCTGGCGCAGGGACTGTATCTACAGACCACGGACACGGGCGTGAAGGCGGTGAACCTGCGGACCGGCAAGGAGTACTGGCGCTACGAGCGCCGGGACTCGGACTACGCCCTCGTGTGGAATTTCGCGGTGTCGAAACGCACCGTGGTGGCCGTGTACGCCGACGGTAAGCTCGTCGGCATCGATCTGCGCACGGGCAAGCAGCTGTGGCGCACGGAGCTCCGGCACGTCGAGGGCTACAGGCTCGTGAGCCTTGCCGGCGGCCAGGCCGTCACCCACGAACCTGGCGCCGTGCGCGCCTTCGACGAGCGCGACGGCAGGAGTCTATGGACGGTGAAGACGCCCAAGACCTGCCCCGGCGTACTCGTCTACACCGTGTACGACCTGCCGGACCGCCTGAGTGCGATAGCCGTGATGTGCAACGTGACGACACCCGACCAGGAGCAGTACAACCTCCTGATCGGCGTCGACAACCGCAGCCCCTCTGGCAGAAGCGCACCGACGACCCGAAGCAGACGGTCAGGGCCGACGAACAGACACTGGTGGTCGGCCCGGCGCCGGACGCTGATGAGTCGCTCGCCGTCCACATACTCGACGTCAACCGCGAAGGTGCCACTCCACGCGCCGACCTGTCCACCGACTCGTGGAACCCGGTCGGATCGGGAGGCGGCACCGTGGTGCTGGCCTCAGACACGACGAAGGGCCGGGGCTACCACGACACCCTCCTGCGTGCCTACGACACCAAGGACGGACACCGCACCTGGCAACTGAGGGCCCCCACCGGCCAGGAGTACGGCTCCGGCGTGATCGCCGACGGCCGGATGTACGTCGTACGCCAGCCGTTCCTCACCGGGGCGGACGGTCGACGCCGGATCCGCGCCGAGCTGCTCGTCCTCGACGCGGACACCGGACACCTTCTCCACACCCTCCGGCTGCCGGCCATGACCGTGCCGGAGGACGACATCTCCTTCATGACGCTCGACATTCAGGATGTTACGGATGGTGCGGTGAGCATCAGCTGGCGGGACGGTGTGACTCAAGACCTGCTGATCGCCACGGACTGATGCTCGCTCTCTTCCCCCGCATTGCGAGGCCCGGGGCGGCCCAACTCGTCACTTCCACGGTCAGCTCCGCTCGCTCGGCCGGTTGAGACCCCAGTCGAGAGGCTGGCAGCGTGACCGGAGCGAGGACTACGGGGCGACGCGATGATCCTGACGCTGTATGGAGTACAGCGTCTGAGCAGCGCCCCATTCCACAAAGCTGCTGATGAGCTCCATGCCGATGGATTCAAGGAGGCGGCGTGATCGGCTGGCCTCCTGAGTGACCGCGATGACGGACGGACCCTCCGAGTGGATGTGGTCGAAGGCCCAGCCGACTGCGGCCGAAACGGCCTCGCGGGCGTAGCCCCCAGACGAGCACGATCGGGCCGCCGAGCTGGGTGTGGGCCGCGATGAGGAGGTCGCGGTAGTCGGTCCAGGTGAAGCTGCGGCGTCCGCCTTGTTTGTGGTCGGTGTGCCGTCGGGGCCGGTAGATGAGGCGAGAGCGTTCGCCGGGTTTGTAGCAGGTGAGGGCGGCGATCGAGTAGCGGCGCTGGGAGCGTCCGCGGACCCGGATGACCGGGGTGTGGCCGCGCTTTGCCCAGGTGCGGTGGGTGCAGCCACCTGCTCCAGTGTCACGCCCGGACCGCGGTTCCTCGCGACCCGCACGACGTCCTCGCGGAACTCCTCGGGATAAGGCTTGGGCGCAGCGACATCCTTCCCACCCGCCCTGCAGGGCAAGCCAGTTCAGATGTCACCCGATCGTGCAGCAGACCCGAATCCAGCATGCCCTCCCGGCGTTCACCGCCGTCGGTCACAGGGCGGCGGCGGCGCGCACCAGCCCCGCGACCGCCGTCGAGCGGCTGTGTGGGGGCCAGGCGATGACCGTGGTGACGTGGGGGGCGTCGGGGACCGGTACGGCGGTGAGGTCCTCGCGCAAGCCGGTGAGGCCCGACTCCGGGACGACCGCGCAGGCGCGGCCGAGGGCGATGAGCTGGGTGAGCTGCGTGTGGTCGCGCACCTGCGGTCCGGGGCCGTCCGGGAAGGTGCCGTCGGGGCGTGGCCAGCGGGGCAGGGGCAGGTCGGGAAGGTCGGTGACCTCGGCGAGCCGCAGGTGGGGGCGGGCGCTGAGAGGGTGGCCCGCCGGGAGGATCGCGACCTGACCCTCGGTGTGCAGGTCCTCGGTGTCGAAGCCGGCCGTGTCGTCGAACGGCCGATGCAGCAGGGCTACGTCGGCCCGGCCGTCGCGCAGCACCCGTGCCTGCTCGCCCGGCCCGCACAGCACGACGTCCACGGCGACGGCGCCGGGCTCGGCGGCGTAGGCGTCGAGGAGTTTCGCCAGCAGTTCACCGGAGGCGCCCGCCTTCGCGGCCAGGACCACGGCGGGGCGGCCCGTCGCGGCGAGGGCGGCCCGGCGGGTGCGCCGTTCGGCGGCCTCGACGGCGTCCAGCGCCGCCCGCGCCTCCCGCAGCAGCACCGCCCCCGCCCCGGTCAGGGCGACGCCCCGGCTGCCGCGCTCCAGCAGGACGGTGCCCAGGCGCCGTTCGAGCCCGCCGATCGCCCGCGACAGCGGGGGCTGGGCGATCCCGAGCCGCTGCGCGGCCCGGCCGAAGTGCAGCTCTTCGGCGACCGCGACGAAGTACCGCAGCTCACGTGTCTCCACTCCGCCAGCCTAACCGGGCCGGCCAGGAGCGATACCCGGGCGGTATCGCCGTCCACCCAGTCGGTCTTGGACGCCCTGCCCGGCGGGGGAGAAGTATCGACGTCATGAGTGAGACGAACACCGTGAACCACCACAAGATCGCGCTGGTGACCGGGGCCAACAAGGGCATCGGGTACGAGATCGCCGCCGGGCTCGGCGCCCTCGGCTGGTCCGTCGGAATCGGCGCGCGGAACGAGGAGCGGCGCGAGGCCGCTGTGGACAAGCTGCGCGCGGCCGGGGCCGACGCGTTCGGCGTGCCGCTGGACGTGACCGACGACGCGAGCGTGACAGCGGCGGCTCGGCTGATGGAGGAGCGGGCCGGGCGGCTCGACGCGCTCGTCAACAATGCGGGGATCACCGGCGGCGGACCGCAGGAGCCCACCACGGTCGACGTGAACCGGGTACGGGCGGCCGTGGAGACCAACGTGATCGGCGTCATCCGCGTCACCAACGCCCTGCTGCCGCTGCTGCGCCGCTCGCCGTCGCCGCGGATCGTGAACGTCTCCAGCAGCGTCGGCTCCCTCACGCTCCAGACCACGCCTGGCGCCGAGACGGGCCCCATCGCCATCGCCTACGCGCCGTCGAAGACGTTCCTCAACGCCGTCACCGTGCAGTACGCCAAGGAACTGGCCGACACCCACATCCTGATCAACGCCGTCTGCCCCGGCTTCACGGCGACCGACCTCAACGGCTTCCGGGGAGTGCGCACCCCCCAACAGGGCGCAGCCGCCGCTATCCGGCTGGCCACCGTGCCGGCCGACGGGCCGACGGGCCGCTTCTTCGACGACGAGGGAGAGGTGCCCTGGTAACGCGCTTCCGGTTCGCGCCACCCCGGGGAGATGGTGCATACGCAACCAGCCTGCTGGCGTGAGTGTCTACATCTGCACCGCCGCCGAGGGTGAACCCGAGCCGGCACCCTCCCCCTCGCACATCACTCAGAAGCCCCGAACTCTGGCTCTGCCGATGACAACTGCTTGATCTGCGACGACGCCGGCGCCAAGACTGCTGTCACCGAGGCGGCCATGGAGCTGGCGAAGGCCCGGGCCGCGGCACTGGCCGAGTGCATCGAGCAGGGCATCGGTGAGGAGCAGCGCGACGCGTGGGTGGCGTCCAACCCGCCCGTCCTCGCCGCCGACGCGGGGCTGACCGCCGGGCTTCGAAGTCGAGCGGGTATACGGCGGCTGGAACCTCGAACCCGTCGGGGCTGGAGACGGAGAGCTCCTGGTCATCGCCCGCGCATGAAACTTGCGCATGAGACCCGTACACCAGACTCGCCTACCGCCGTCCCCGAGTCGTCCACGCCGCAGCGGCCTTCGCGGCCGGTTCGGCACCATCACCGCCCGGGCCGAGGGGCGCAACGTATGACGCCGTGTCCTCGCACTCCGCCAACGGGCCGACCGTACGCCTGAAGTGACCCGCACCGGTCACCCGCCCAACCTCTCTTGGGGCGGGTGGCCGGTGCGGGAGCAACGGGGTCAGTAGCCGTACCGCGACTTGATGTGGCGCCAGAAGTCGCGCAGCATCCACGTGTCGAACGTGGTGATCTCCGTCGCGCTGCCCGCGTTCATGATGAAGCCGCCGACGCCCGTCGGGGTCCAGTCGTAGAAGTCGTCGAGGCCGAAGGTGTGGCCGACTTCATGGAGATAGATGTGTACGTTCTCGGCGTCCAGGGCGCCCGTGAAGTACTCCTGGTCGACGCGCTGGCCCCAGTCGCCGCCGGCGCCGCCGAGGCCCATGCCCTTGGTGAGCCAGAGGGACTGGTCATAGTGGTGGGCCGCTCCGCCGGGGCACTGGGAGTAGTCGGCGTCCTGGTGGAAGAAGCGGCCGCAGGGCGGGGCGCACTGCGGTACCCCTCCGTCATCGAGGTTGCCCACGTAGATGTCGACCGAGTCGTCGTTCCACTGGAGCAGGGAGCGGTCCTTGACGGCCCAGCCGACGACCTTCACCGGGACGCCGGCGTAGGGCCACTTGTTGTAGCCCTTGCCGTTCTCCGTGAGGGCGGACATCCACTTCCCGAACTGCTTCTGCAGCTGCGTCTGGATCTTGTCGCGGAGGGTGGTGGAGACGGGGTTGTCGGACTCCCAGCGGACGCAGTAGTTGATGCTGCCGCCATTGGCGATGACCTGGTCGAAGCCGTAGTTCTTGAAGCCGTAGATGTCGGGGTAGGTCGACGCCATGTGGTTCCAGACCTCGTCGAGGGGCTGGACGAGGTCGGCGGGCGGGTTCCACTCGTCTGCGGCATCGGTCGAGGTCGGGGTCGGGGTCGGCGACGGGGTTGCGGTTGCCGTTGCCGTGGGGGTGGCTGTCGGGCTCGTCGATTCGCTGAAGGTCGGCTCGGCCGTCGCGCTCGGGCTCGTGTCCACCCCGGAGTCGCAGGGCCTGCCGTTCAGTGCGAAGGACGTCGGCGGCGTCGGGACGGCGGAGGAGGAGAGCGAGCCCAGGAAGCCCGCGGTGGCCGTGGCGCCGGTGTCCAGCGACTGGCTCCAGCTGGGGGCCTTCACCGTCACGGTGGTGCCGGACTGCGACCAGTCGGCGTTCCAGCCCTGGGTGACCTTCTGGCCGTCGCCCAGCTCGAACGTCAGCGTCCAACTGGACACGGAATCGCCTCGGTTGGTGACAGCGACCGATCCCTGGAAGCCGCCGTCCCACTGACCGGTGACGGAGTAGTCCACCGAGCAGCTTGCCTCGGCGCCGCTCGCCACCACCGGTACCAGCGCTCCGGCCGCAGCTACGAGGACGCCCGAGAGCGCCATCAGGAGCGGACGCGCGAAGCGCCGGGGTCTGCGGTGGGGTGTGGGTTGGGGAGGGGGTGGAGTTGTCATGGGCGTTCCTTCGGCTCGGGTATCGGCTGCCGTGGTTCGGCCGTTAGTGGCCACCCGCCCCGAATTGGTTGCCGTGCCCATGTAATGGAACGACGAGTGTCGGGCCCCCTTGGCTGTGGCTTGAATTGAGGGCTTGTCATCCGGTGTAGAATCCTCCGGATTCATCTTGAATGCTCAATCAGTGCGGCTATGATCTCAGCCACCTGGTGCGACGGTCCGCCCGGCTATGTGGCTGAACGGTGTCCGTCAAGCCACCGGCCCCATGCCCAAAGTGCCCCACCCTGCGGACCGGTGGCCGGTTCCCGTCCCCACCCTCACCGCACGTCGTCGTCGGCCCCGCCGTGCTGTCGCGTCGTGTACGACGGAAAGCAGCACATCGATGAGCAACTTCAGGGGCAGAGGTCTCCAGGCCAACGTCCTCGGCACGGTCGACACGGTCGTGATGGCGATCGCGGGCAGTGCCCCCGCATACTCCCTGGCCGCGACCACCGCGGTCCTCGTCGGCACGGTGGGCCTCGCCAGCCCCGCGGCGCTGCTGTACTGCGCGATACCCATGCTGGGCATCGCGCTGGCGTTCAGCTACCTCGGCCGGATCGACGTCAACGCGGGCGCCAGCTACTCCTGGGTCGGCCGCACGCTCCATCCCTTCCTCGGCTTCATCAGCGGCTGGGCCCTGGTGATCTCCGCGACCATCTTCATGGTGGCCGGTTCGCTGCCCGCCGGTTCGATGACCCTCTCGCTCTTCGACGAAGGGCTCGCGGACAACACCGCGCTGGCCACCACCGTCGGTGCGGCCTGGTTCGTGGTCATGCTGCTCGTCGTGCTCGGCGGGGCCCGGCTCACCGTCCGCGCCCAGCTCGTCATGTCCGGCGTCGAACTCGCCATCCTGGCCGTCTTCGCGATCGGCGCGCTCCTGCACACGGGCAACGCCCGGCCCTTCGACTGGTCCTGGCTGGGCTTCAGCCACTTCGACGGCGTCAGCGGATTCGCGTCCGGCGCGCTGATCGCCGCCTTCTACTACTGGGGCTGGGACGTCACCAGCAACCTCAGCGAGGAGACCCGCGACAGCCGCCGCACCACCGGACTGGCGGGCCTCATCGGTGTCGGCATCGTCTTCCTGCTCTTCGAGGTGTTCACCATCGCGGTGAACGTCATCCTCACCGACAAGCAGATCCAGGCCAACGACGCCAACGTCCTCGCCGCGCTGGGTGAGGCGATCTGGCCCGGCTGGGGCGGCAAGCTGCTCATCATCTCCGTGATGCTGTCCACCATCGCCACGCTGGAGACCACGCTCATCCAGGTCACCCGCTCGCTGTTCGCCATGGGCCGCGACCGCACCATGCCGACCGCGCTGGGCCAGGTGCACCGCAAATGGAACACCCCCTGGGTGGCCATCGTCGTGGTCGGCGCGGTGGCCCTGGTGATGTTCGTGGCCTCCAACGCCCTCGGCACGGTGGGCGACATCCTCTCCGACGCCATCGCCGCGATCGGCCTGCAGATCGCCGTCTACTACGGACTGGCCGGCCTCGCGGTGGTCGTCGCCTACCGCAAGATGCTGCTGAAGTCCCCGGGCAACTTCTTCTTCGGCGGGCTGTGGCCGCTCCTCGGCGCCCTGTTCATGTTCTGGATCTTCGTCGAGTCGCTCGGCGAGCTGGACGGCGCAGCGATCGCGATCGGCATCGGCGGACTCGCCGTCGGCCTCGTCCCGATGCTTTGGTACTGGCGGCAGGGCAGCGAGTACTACCGGCCCGCGAAACTCGACGCCAGCCGCGCCATCGAGACCGACTACGTCCCCGACGGGAATGCCGCGTCGGTCGCCGAGCAGTCACGTCAGCACGAGGGCCTGCCCACCGACTTCTGAGAGGGAGCAACCCGCGATGGCCGCGCGAAGACGCTTCACCCCCGAGTTCGACCCCGACTGCGGGGACAGGCTGCTCACTTCCGCCCGCCAGGACATCGTCATCGGCCGTTGGCAGGGCGTACGGGACCTGCTGCGGGCCACCGGTGGATCATGGGTCCCGCGGGGCCACCGGGTGCGGCTGCTCGCGCAGGCCTGCGCGAGCAGCTCCACGGTGGAGTCCTGGCTGGGCGCCGAACCCCGCAGCGCCGACGCCCTGGTGCTGCGGGCCGCGACCGAGACGGCGAGGGCCTTCAACCTGGCCATCGCAGCGGGCCGCGGCGCCCCGATCGACCAGAACCGGATCGACGCCGCGGTGATGGCCTGCTACCAGGCCGCCGACGCCTACCCCGACGACCCCACGCCCTGGATCTCCCTGATCTCCGTGGCCCGGCTCTACCCCGCCGGCGTGCGCCGCCAGGAACTGGGCCAGTGGTGGGACGAGCTGCACCACCGCGATCCGTACAACCTGGAGGGCCACCTCCAGGTCCTGTACTACTACTCGTCCCGCTGGCACGGCACGCACGGCCTGATGTACGACTTCGCCCGCGACGCGGCCGGTGTGGCGCCGCCCGGCTCCTCGCTGCCGGTCCTGGTGCAGTACGCGCGCGTGGAGGAGTACCGCTACATGCTGGACGGGGTGAAGGGACAGCACGGCACCCTCGTCGGCGTCAGCCGGCACTGGGACCACGAAGGCGCCGTCAGCGACGTACGGCGCACCTGGCAGCGCTGGATCGCGGAGCGCGCGGACGGCCCCGTGCCGCCCGCCGAGATACCCGCCCTCAACTGCCTGACGCACGCCGCCTGTCTTGCGGGCCTGACGGACATCGCCGCCCCGCTCTTCCGGCTCCTCGGCACCCGCGCCACACGGACGCCCTGGTCGTACACCGGGGACCCGGAGCACCAGATCCTCAAGTGGCACAGGGAGTCGTCGCACGAGGGGTGAGTCGACGACGAGGGCGCGGCCGTATGTCTCGACGACACGCGCGGCATACGGCTCGGCCGCGCGTGTCCGCCGTCATCCGTTCACCCCGGTGTAGTGCCGCAGGCTCCACTTCCACAGCAGCCGGGACGCCAGGTACGCGGCCGCTCCCAGCAGCGGGGAGGCCGCCGCCAGCCAGTACGGCACGCCGGTGCCCGAGCCGTGGCCGGTCAGCACCGCCGCGGGGAAGTACGCGACGAACGCGAGCGGCAGACCGAACGTCAGGAAGCCGCCGACCGCCTTCGGCAGCACGTTCAGCGGATAGCTGCCGAAGGTGCCGAGCAGCTCCTCCAGCCAGCGGCCCCAGTAGTCGGCGGCCGGGAAGCGCAGCGACGCGCAGGCCACGGCCGTGAACAGGGCGGCCTCCAGGAGCATGCCGCCGAGCACGCACAGCACGAGATACGTGATCCGTCCCGCCGTCCAGTCCAGGTCGCTGCGGGTCAGCGCGCCCGCCATCAGGCCCGCCGCCACCGTCAGGTCGCCGATCGCGTTGGTGGGGAAGTACGACAGCTGCAGCTGGCGATAGACCGGCATCGGGCGGACGAGGTACGTGTCGATCACGCCTTCCTGGATGTGCCGGCCCAGGCCGTGCACCCGCCCCAGGAACAGCACGAACAGGCCGTGCGCCAGCATCCGTGTCGCCGGGATCAGCAGCACGTCCGAGCTGTCCCAGCCGCCCATGCCGGTGAACCGGGTCAGCAGCACCGTCGCGAACACGATCACGGACACCTGCCAGACCGCGCCGATCGCGACCATCATCAGGAACTCGGATCGGTACTCCAGCTGCGCGCGGAAGTTCAGGCGCGTGATGCGCCAGGCGATGCGCACCGCGTTCAAGGGTCAGCCTCCTTGCGAGATCACGCGCCGGGCGGCCCGCCGCCACAGCAGCCGGGTGAACAGGGCGAGCGCCACCACCCAGGCGGCCTGTACGGCGAGTTGACCGCCCGCGTCCGACAGCGGGATGCGGCCCACGTACAGCGACAGCGGCACGCTCAGCGTCGCCTGGAAGGGCAGGAAGCCGCTCAGCGTGATGAACCAGTCCGGGAAGAACCACAGGGGCGCGTACACGCCCGACAGAAGGTTCTGCGCGAAGATCAGGATCAGCATCGCGGCGCCGTTGCGGAGCGTCCAGAAGCACAGCTGGTCGATCACCAGCATCACGTAGTACATGACCCACTGGCCGAGCACCGCGCTGAGCGCGAACACCGCGGCCACGGCGGCCGACTTCGGCGGCTCGACGACGCCGGCGGCCAGACAGACCACGTATCCGACGAGCGCCCAGGCGAGCCCGTAGAGCTGTTCGCCGAGGGCCCTGAGCGCGTAGTACCGCTGGGGAGACAGCGGGCGCAGGTACCAGTAGACGATCGTCCCGAAGTGCATGTGCTGCAGGACGCTGTCCCGGCCCGCGTACTGGTCGAGGGTACGCACCCGCGTGGCCAGGACGGCCAGCACGGCGTACGTGACGGCCTGCTCGCGGTCGAGTCCGGCGGTCGTGCCGCTCGCCGCGTACAGGCCGCGCCACAGCGACGCGACCAGCACCACCTGCACGGTCATCCGCAGCAGCTCGGCGGTGATACGGGGCGGGGAGTGCAGCTCGCCGAGCGGGGTGACGCGGGCGGCCCGCCACGCGTGGACGGCGGCCATGGTCACTCGCCCCCCGCCCGGACTCCCGCCTGCACTTCGGTCTGGGCGTCCGTCTGGGCTTCCGTCTGGGCGTCCGCCTGGACGTACGCCGTCCGCATCACGTCCTCGAGGTCCGCCTCGTCGATCGCGATGTCCGTCACCTCGTACCGCTCGATGACCTGCTTCAGCGCCTGGTGGACGGTCGGAGCCGTCGGCCCGTCCGGTCCGAAGACCACCTGCGGGCCCTCGCGGCGCAGCAGCGTGATCCCCGGCAGGGGCTCCACGCGCGCGTGCGGGTCGGCGAGTGTGGCCCGCACCTGCCAGGTCGAGCCGAACTTCCGGCGGATCTCGTCCAGGGTGCCGTCCAGGACGAGCCGCCCGTGGTTGATCAGTACGACACGCTCGGCGAGCCGTTCGACCTCCGTCATGTCGTGCGTGGTCAGCAGCACCGTCCGGCCGCGCTCCTCGACCTGGTGGCGGAGGAACTCGCGCACCTGCTCCTTCACCACCACGTCCATGCCGATGGTGGGCTCGTCGAGGAACACCACCTGCGGGTCGTGCAGCAGAGCGGCGGCCAGGTCGCAGCGCACGCGCTGGCCCAGGGAGAGGTGCCGTACGCGCGTGTCCCAGAAGGAGGAGAGGTCGAGCAGCTCGTCGAACTCCGCGAGCCGCGCGCGGTGTTCGTCCCCCGGAACCTCGTAGATGTCCCGCAGGATCGCGAAGGACTCGCGGACCGGCAGGTCCCACCACAGCTGGGTGCGCTGCCCGAACACCGCCCCGATGTTGCGGGCGTTGCGCTCGCGCTCCTCGTACGGGACCACGCCCGCGACGCGTGCCTCGCCCGACGTGGGGGTGAGGATGCCCGTGAGCATCTTGATGGTGGTGGACTTGCCCGCGCCGTTCGGGCCGAGCAGGGCCAGCAGTTCGCCCGGTGCCACGTCGAAGGAGACGTCCACGACGGCGTGCTTCGCGACCCGCTCCGGGCTGACCAGTGATCTGAGTGCGCCCGCGAATCCGGGGCGGCGCACGGTGGTGTGGAAGGTCCGGGACAGGCCGCGGACCTGGATACTGCCGCTCATGCGGCGGACCTCCTCGTGAGCCTGATCAGCCAAACCGTCGCAAGGAGCGAGGCGGCCGACAGGACCGTAAGCAGCCATGGCACAGCGTGGATGCCGGACGCCTCGATGCCGACGCCCAGCAGCGGTGGGGCCGCGACGCCGCCGATCATAGAGGCGGCTATCACCCAGGCGCCTGCCCTTTTCGCCTCCGGCAGCGCCCGGTTCAGCCAGGGCAGACCGGTCGGGAACACCGGTGCGATGAAGAGCCCCACACCCGCGTACGCGACCGGGGCAGCGCCCGGTATCAGCGCCAGCAGCAGGCACGCGGTCATGCCGGCCGCGCACACGGTGAGGATGCGCTCCGGCGAGTACCGCAGCGTGATCGGTACGACGAGGAAGCGGCCGACGGTCATCATCAGCCAGTACACGGAGGTGGCCGAGGCCGCGACGGCGGACGCGTAGCCGACGGTCTCCAGATGGGTGGGCTCCCAGCCGCCGACGCCCGCCTCGACCGCGACGTTGAGGATGTAGAGGGCGAGGAAGCCGACGAGGATCCGGGGGAGACCGAGCGAGTTCTTGCGGACGACCGGCGACTCGACCGGCGACTCGTCCGGCGACTCGTCCGGCGTGCGAGCCTCGGTGCGCACACCGCCGGTGCACAGGACCAGCACCGCCGACAGCACGGCGGACGCCCCGAAGGCGTACCCGTATCCGTCCGTGCCGGTCCATGCGATCAGCGCCGGGCCGAGCACCGCCCCGATGCCGAAGTGCGCGTTGAGGATGTTGAGCATGGCCGTCGAGCGGTCGCCGAAACCGACGGCGAACAGCTGGTTGAGGCCGTAGTCGATGCCGCCGAAGCCGAGGCCGCCGAGGAAGGCGGCGGCGAGCGCGAGCGGCCAGTCCGGGGCGAGCGCGAAGCCCGCGCCGCCGAGCGCCATCAGGGTGTAACTGGCAGCCAGCAGCGAGCGGTTGCTGATCCGGGAGTGGATCGCGTTGAACGCCAGGACGCCGGCGACCCCGCCCGTGAAGTGCAGGCTGAGGCCGAGTCCGGCCCCCGCGGGGGACAGGCCGTACTCCTCGCGCAGGCCCGGCACCGCCGGACCGTAGAGCGCCTGGAGCATGCCGATGAGGACGAATCCGACGCAGGACGCGGCCGCGGCCGGACGGCTGAAGAGCCGTCCGGCCGCGGCTTGCGTGACAGTGCTAGTCATCGATCTCCACGAACGTGAACGAGAACTCGGCGGGCTCCGCCTGCAGCAGGTACTGCGGCAGAGGGCCGGGACCGCACGACTGGGAGCCGATGCCGCCCTGGCCGTTGTCGAGGTTGACCCAGACCGTGTCGCCGGGCGTCAGGTCCGTGCGGTGATCCGCGGCGTCGAGCTGCTCGGTGGTCCAGCGGCGGGCCGTGAACCAGAACTCCGGGTCGCCCTCGATGCGCAGGCCGCCGATCTCCGCCCAGCGGATGTCGGCACGCGCACCGTTCTCCTGCGGGCGGACGTACGGGGTCTGCAGGTCGTCGACGGACGACTGCCAGAGGCCCAGCTTCGACGCGGCCCGCGTGTCCGGGTACGCCTCGCCGGGGCCGCCGCCGAACCACTTCACGTGGTCCGCCGTCGAGGCCAGCCCGAAGCGGATGCCGAGCCGGGGCAGGGGCGCCTTCCACTCGCCCTCGGGCGTGACCGACACGGTGAGCCGCAGCCGGGTGCCGTCGGACGTCCAGCGGTAGGCCGTGCGCAGACCCACCTCCCAGGCGGCGGGCGCCACCCGGGTCCGCACCGTCAGCGCGTCGTCGGTCAGCTCCACCGCGTCCAGGCGGTGCCGCATCCGGTGCAGGCCCAGCTTCCGCCACAACAGCCCGAAGCGGACGTCGTCCTGCCAGCTCGCGCCGTTGTCGTTGTCGGTGGTCGCGCGCCACACGTCCAGGCGGGGACCGGTGACGTCGACCGCCCCGATGGCGCGCAGCTCACCGGTCCGGGCGTCGAACGACGCCGGGCCGAGGTGGATCAGCCCGTCACCCGCCGTGGGCCGGTCACCGGCCGCGACCGGCACCGGCGCCCGCTCGGTGACGGGCAGCTGCGCCCAGGCGACCTCATGGCCCTTCGTGCCCCACGCGGAGTCGTCGGCCAGCAGCGCGCGCACCGTCCACTGGGTCTCGCCGCCCCGGCTGTCGGCGGGCGGCTCCGGCAGCTTGACCTCGGCGGACTCGCCCGCGGCCAGGCCCGGCACGGCCAGCGATCCGGCCTCGACCGTCTCGCCGTCCACCTGGTACGACCACTCGAACGCGAGGTGCGACAGGTCGGCGAAGTCGTGCCCGTTGGTGATCCGCACCGTGCCCGCGGGGCCGTCGCCCTCGATCCGGACCGGCTCGATCACCTTCTTGTACTCGACGAGCCCCGGCGACGGCGTCCGGTCCGGGAAGATCAGCCCGTCGCAGACGAAGTTGCCGTCGTGCAGCTCCTCGCCGAAGTCGCCGCCGTACGCGTAGCCGAACCGGTCGTCCTTGATGCCGTGGTCGATCCACTCCCAGACGAAACCGCCCTGGTTGCGCGCGTACTTCTCGAACAGCCGCTGGTAGTCGCTGAGTCCGCCCGGCCCGTTGCCCATCGCGTGCGCGTACTCGCAGAGGATGAAGGGCAGGTCGCGGCGCCCGAGCGGGCCGCCGTCCAGGCCCCGGCCGATCTGCTCGACCTCGGCGTGCGAGGCGTACATGCGCGAGTACATGTCCGTGTCGCGGCAGTTGAAGTCGCCCTCGTAGTGGACCAGGCGGCTCGGGTCGCGGTCGTGGATCCACTCGGCCATCGCGGTCAGGCCGCGGCCGGTGCCCGCCTCGTTGCCGAGCGACCAGATGACCACCGACGGGTGGTTCTTGTCGCGCTCGACCATGCGGGCCGCGCGGTCGAGGAGCGCCGGGGTCCAGCGGTCGTCGTCGACGGGGTTGTCGCGCCAGGCCTGCTCGACGAAGCCGTGCGTCTCCAGGTCGCACTCGTCGATGACCCACAGGCCCAGCTCGTCGCAGAGCTCGAGGAAGGCCGGGTGGGGCGGGTAGTGGCTGGTGCGGACGGCGTTGATGTTGTGCTGCTTCATCAGGACCAGGTCCCGGCGCATGGTGTCCAGGTCCAGGGTCCGGCCGGTCTCCGGGTGGAACTCGTGCCGGTTCACGCCCCGGAACAGGATCCGCTTGCCGTTGACCTTGATGACGCCGTCCTCGACGGCGACCGTGCGGAACCCGATGCGCAGCGGGATGCGCTCACCGGCCGTGGCCAGCACACCGTCGTACAGGCGCGGCGTCTCGGCCGTCCACGGCTCGACGGGCACGGTCAGCGGCTCGCCCGTCGCCACGTCGATGCCGAGGTCCGGGACCGTGACCCTGCCCTCCACGAGGGAGTCCACGCGCAGCGTCCCCTCCCCGCTGCGGTGGTCGTACGACGCGTGGACGAAGAAGTCCACGGCCGCGCCCTCGGGGCGGTGCAGCAGGGTCACGTCCCGGAAGATGCCGGGCAGCCACCACTGGTCCTGGTCCTCCAGGTAGGAGCCGGACGACCACTGGTGGACGCGGACCGCCAGCACGTTCCCGGTGGGCCGCAGCAGCCCGCCCACCGAGAACTCGTGCGGCAGCCGGCTGCCCTTGAACTCGCCGATGTCCTCGCCGTTCAGCCACACCCGCGCACACGACTCCACCCCGTCGAAGCGCAGCACGGCGTCGCCGTCCGCCGGCCAGTCATCGGGCAGGTCGAAGGTGTGCAGATGGTCACCGGTCGGGTTCTCGGTCGGCACGTACGGCGGGTCGACCGGGAACGGGTACAGGTGGTTGGTGTAGATCGGCGCGCCGTGGCCCTGGAGGACCCAGTGGCCCGGTACGGCCACCGCGTCCCAGCCCGACGCGTCGAAGCCGGGCTCGGCGAACGACTCGTCCTGCGCGCCTGCCGTGGCGGACAGCCGGAAGCGCCATCTGCCGTTCAGCGACAGGCGGGCGGCGTCCGACGCGGCGTACCAGGCACGCGGCGGCAGCCCGCCGCGGCCCGGCGACACGTCTTCTACATAGGCGGTGGATTCGGTGGTGCGGATGGACATCGCTCTCCGTAGGTTGTTCGGTCAGCCCTTGATGCCGGTCTGTGCGATCCCCTGCACCAGCCAGCGCTGGAGGAAGAGGAACACGAACACCAGGGGCAGGATGGAAATGGCGGTGGCCAGGAAGATCAGGTGGTAGTTGACGGTCTGGTTGGTCATGTACGAGGACAGCGCGATCTGCACGGTCCACGCGCTCGGGTCCTGCCCGATGACCAGCGGCCAGAGGAAGGAGTTCCAGCCGTTGATGAACGTGATCGTGGCGATCGCCGCGAAGAAGTTCAGCGAGTTCGGCACGACGATGCGCCAGTACGCACCCCAGTAGCCGAGCCCGTCCACGCGCGCCGCCTCCTCCAGCTCCTTCGGGAAGCCCAGGAAGTACTGCCGGAAGAGGAAGCAGGTGAAACCGCTGAACAGGCCCGGGATGATGAGGCCGCGGTAACTGTCCACCCAGCCGAGCGACGAGACCAGCACGAAGCTCGGCACGAAGGTGACGGCCGAGGGGACCATCAGGGTGACCAGGACGGCGTAGAAGATCTTGTTGGCGTGCTTGTACGGGATCCGGGCCAGGCCGTAGCCGGCGAGCGAGCACACCAGCAGGGTGCCGACGGTGTGCAGGACGCCGACGACCGCCGAGTTCCACAGGGAACGCGCGAAGGGGACCGTCGGGTCGTCGAACAGCTCGCTGATGTTGCCCCACTGGAGGTTCGTGGGGAAGAACTGCCAGTTCTCTCCGGTGATCTCGGCATCGGTGGAGAGGGCGTTGCGGACCAGCAGATAGAACGGGACAAGGAAGAGCAGGGCGGCGATGCCGGTGGCGATGTAGAGGCCGGTGGAGCTCATGACGCCGCCACGCCTGGCCCGGCGCGGCTTCCCGGTCTCGGGGACGGTGGTGGTCACTTGGACTCGTCACCCCTTCCGAAGCCCAGGAGCTTGCCCTGGAACAGGGTCACGATGCAGATCAGCAGGGTCAGGATGACCGCTCCCGCGCTGCCCGCGCCGTAGTCCTGGTTCTGGCCCAGGGCGGTGTAGTACAGCTCGACGAGCGGCGGCCGGCCCCAGGTGGTCTTCGCCAGCAGGTTGTAGAACTCGTCGAAGGCCTGGTACGCGGCCACGAGCAGCAGCAGGACCACGGCGGTCGTGGTGGCGCGGAGCTGGGGCAGCGTGATGTGCCGGAAGGTCTGCCAGCCCGGCTTCGCGCCGTCGATGGCGGCGGCCTCGTACAGCTCCCCGGGGATGTTCTGCAGCGCCGCCAGGAAGAGGATCATGTAGAAGCCGGACTGCAGCCACAGGCGGGCGCTGACGATGACCAGCCAGTACCACGGCGGATTCGGGTCGACCAGCCAGGCGATGTTGTCCACGCCGAACCAGCCGATGACGGTGTTGGCCAGGCCGAAGCGGACGCCGTTGAAGATGGACATCTTCCAGATCAGCGAGGCGGCGACGTAACTGCACGCGGTCGGCAGGAAGAACACGGATCGGAAGAACGCCCGCATGAAGCGCAGCCGGTTCACCAGCAGCGCCAGGCCCAGCGACAGTGCCCAGGTAGTGGGCACGATGAAGGCGGCGAAGACGGTGAAGGTGATGAGGGCGCCTGTGAAGTTGTTGTTCTCCAGCATGAACCGGTAGTTCTCGAACCCGATGAAATGGCTCGGCGTGACCGTGAAGCGCGCCTCGAAGAAGCTGAGCCAGATGCTCCAGCCGATCGGGACGTAGACGAAGATCACCAGGCCGATGAGGAACGGCCCGGTGAAGAGCCAGAAGTTGAAGGTGCTGCTGCCCCGCAGCCCCCGCCGCGACCGGGCCTTGGAGGCCTCGGCCGGGGCGGGGCGCGCGAGGTCGCGCGTGGTCGTCGACATGTCGTAACCCGTCCGGCGGCCTATCCGAAGAGCTTCTTGAGCTCGCGGTCGACCGTCTTGTCCGCCTTGTCGAGTGCGGCCTCCGGGTCCCCGCCCTTGCGGACGGTGTCGGCGAAGACGTTCTCCAGCGCGGTGATCATGGCCTGGGTCCAGCCGATGTTGTCGAAGTGCCCGTACTCGTTGAAGAGCTTGACGCCCTCAGCGGGCAGGCCCGACTTGAGCTTGGTGGCGCTCTCGGCGATCGAGGCGCGCGGCGGGATGTGGAAGCCGTACGAGGTGGCCCAGTCCTCCTGGTACTTCTTCTGCTCGATCCACAGCCACTTCACGTACTCCTTGGCCGCGTCGACGTTCTTGCCCTTGGCGTTGACGAACATCGACCAGCCGCCGTTGTAGACCGAGGGCTTGCCGGCGTCGGTGACCTTCGGGAAGGGCATGACGCCGAGGTCGTCGCCGAGCGCCTTCTGCATCTGGGGCATGGCCCACATGCCGCAGAACTGGATGGCACACAGGCCCTGGTTGAGCGCGGACGGGTCCCAGAAGTCGGCCGGGGCGCCGAGGAGCAGGTTGCCGCTGGTGAACAGCTTGCGCATCTTCTTGAGGCCCTCGACGACGCCCTCCGTGTGGTAGGCGATCTGGTTCTTGTCGTCGAGGGTGTCGGCACCGGCCGACCAGATCATCGGGTTGATGACCGCGTGCAGGTCGTTGCCGAGGAACAGGCCCTTGACCTTGCCCGTGGTGAGCTTGGCGGCGGCCTCGATCAGCTCGTCGAGCGTGGTCGGCACGTCGACGCCGGCCTTCTCGAGCAGCGAGGGGCGGTAGAAGAAGAACTGCGGGTCGTCGATCATCCGGACGCCGTATATCTTGCCGTCCACCGTGTGCGACTTGATGTCGGCCTGGTTGAAGTCGTCCTTGACCGGGTCGATGATGTCGGTCAGGTCCGCCACCTGTCCGCTCTTGACGAGCTGGATCTGCGGGTGGAACTCGAACAGGTCGGGCGCGTTGTCGGTGAGCAGCGTCGCGAAGAGCTTGCTCTCGAAGTCGGAACCGGTGATCCACTGCGTGACCACGTTGGCCTTGGTGTACGCCTTCGCGTACTTCTTGATGGCCTGCTCGGTGCCCGCCTCGCCGTACGCGTGGAAGTACTGGACGAGGTTCTTGCCCGAACCGCCGCTCGAGCCTCCACGGCCGTTGTTGCTGCCACACGCGGCCAGGGGGCCGAGGGCGGCGAGGCCGGCGGCGGCCCGGAGTACCGAGCGGCGGTCCCAGTTGCTGCTGCTCATTGCCGACATGGCTGACGTCCTTGTCTCGAAGGCGGCTCAGATGGCGTTGCGGTGCGGGACGTTAACCTTCGGCTAAGGCTTCGGCAAGGGGTTGGACGAAGTCTGCCCGAAGCGTTGTATCCGTTCGGGATACCGAACGCTGAGGGGTGTCGGAGCCGGGGCGGGCCGCCGCACCTGGGGGTCCCCCCGCTTGAGCGAAGCCGAGAGTGGGGGAGGCCCGCCCCGGTCGGTCAGTTCTGCCTCGACCAGGCCTGGTTGGCCCCGCCGTTGCAGGTGTGTGGTCGCGTCCCCTCCCTGAGAGCGCGGTGCCCACGACCGTGACGGTCGGCCGGGATGCGGCGGGGCGCTGGTTCGTGTCGATGCTGTGTGAGGACAACCCGGCCCCAATGCCCTCCAGTGATGAGGCGGTCGGTATCGACGCCGGGATCACGTCCCTGGTGACGCTCTCCACGGGAGAGAAGATCACCAATCCGAAGCATGAGCGCAAAGACCGGGCGCGTCTGGCCAAGGCTCAGCGCGAGTTGTCGCGTAAGGCCAAGGGCAGCAAGAACCGGGACAAGGTGCGGCACAAGGTGGCCCGGGTGCATGCCCGGATCGCTGACCGCCGCCGCGACTTCCTTCACAAGCTCACCACTCAACTCGTGCGCGAAAACCAAACGCTCGTGATCGAGGACCTGACCGTGCGCACCATGGTCACCAACCACAAGCTCGCCCGCGCCATCGCGGATGCGAGCTGGACCGAACTGCGGTCCATGCTCGAGTACAAATGCGCCTGGTACGGGCGGGAGCTGGTGGTCGTCGACCGCTGGTTCCCCTCGACCAGGCTGTGCTCCGCCTGCGGCGCCATCGCCGCGAAGATGCCGCTGAACGTACGTGCATGGACGTGCGACTGCGGAGCCCAGCACGACCGGGACGTGAACGCAGCGAAGAATCTCAAGGCCGCCGGGCTGGCGGTTGCGGCCTGTGGAGCCGGTGTAAGACCTCAACGGGAGACCTCCCGGACGGGGCAGTCGGCGATGAAGCAGGAAACCCCGCGGCGCGAGCCGTAGGACTCCCCCTCGTTTCCGAGGGGGAGGAAGTCAAGTGCATCCCTTCCGTCGTCACCGTCACTTCACGAAGGCGGTGCTGTACGGCTCCTGGCAGGGGTGGTGCGACGGGTGGCGGTCCTGCCGCCCGTGTTCTTCTTCTGGGGCTGGCCACCGGGCTTCTGGCCCACGGAAGACAGCGCCCCTTCCAGCGCGAAGGTCGCCGCGCCGAGGCACACCGGGTCGGTGGGAATGGGGGAGAGGACGATCTCGGTGGCGGCCAGCGGCCGCTTCAGCGCGTGCCGGGCAACGGCCTCGCGCACCTCGGCGAGCAGCGGCTCACCGAGCGCGGACGCGACCCAGCTGCTGAGGACGATCACTTCGGGGTTGAGCAGGTTCACCAGGTCGGAAATGCCCGCTCCGAGGTAACGGCCGGTGTTCTGCACGGCCTTGACCGCGACCGGGTCCTGCTGGGCGACTCCGCGCGCCACGGCGTCGATCGTCGCCGTCTGGTCCTCGGGGTGCAGCAGTGGACTGCCGGGGCTCAGCTCCCGCAGATTGAGCATGATGCCGGGCGCCCCGACATACGTCTCCACGCAGCCGCTGTTGCCGCAGTGGCACAGCCGGCCGTCCAGCACCAGCGTGGTGTGGCCCCACTCGCCGGCGCTGTTGGTCACACCCCGGTGCAGCTCACCCCCCATCGCGAACCCGGCGCCCACACCCGTGCCGAGGTTGACCACCACGGCGTCGCCACGCCCGCGTGCCGCGCCGAACCACAGCTCGGCCACGGTGCACGCGTGCAGCGGATTGTCCAGATGCAGGGGATACGCGATGTGGGCGGCCAGCAGATCGAGGAGCGGCACGTCGTGCCAGTCCCAGTTCGGTGCGTAGACCGAGACGCCGCCTTCGCGGTCCACCTGGCCCGGCACGCTGACCCCGACGCCGAGGACCCTGGCGCCCGCCACGCCCGCCTGCGCGACGACCGAGCCGACGGCGGCGGCGACATGGGCGACGACCTGCTCGGGACGGTTCTCACCAGCGCGTACGTCCTCGTCGGCGCGCCCCAGCACGTTCAGCGCCAGGTCGAACAGCTCGACGCGGACGTATGTCTCGGCGATGTCGACACCGATCAGCGCGCCCCCCGGCGCATTGACGGCGACGAGGCCCCGCGGGCGCCCGCCCGCAGAGTCCTCGAACCCGACCTCGGTGAGCATCCCGAGCTCCAGCAGCTCCCCGACGAGCGTGGCCACCGTCGCCAGACTCAGTCCCGTCGCGGCCGCCAGCTCCTGCCGCGACGTGGGTGACTCGGCGATGATCTGGCGAAGCACTTCATAGCGGTTCGCCGTGCGGATGTCCCGGGACGTGCGCTTCCCCACCGGACTGCCCCCTCCGTCCCTCTGATCTCTGGCGAGGCGCAAGGCTATGGCGTCACGGGACTTTCGACAAGGGGTTAGGAAAGGGGCTGGAGAAAGTCGCGCGGTCCCGCGCGGTCCGGTCCGCCCGGCGGCGGGCCGGCGCGTGCACGCCGGGCGGACGGCCGGGCCGGGCGCTCCGCGGGTGTGTCCCGGCGCTGGTCAGATCTGCTCCGGCCGTTCCACACGACCTGCCAGCACCTGGCGTACGAAGGGATTACGGAACTTCCCGACCGGGTCCAGCGACTCGGCCAGCTCGACGAATTCTGACATACGCGGATAACGCTGCCGCAGAGTGGCCGGTGAGGTGGTGAACACCTTGCCCCAGTGCGGCCGCGGCGCGAACGGCGCCAGCTGGTGCTCGACGAGAGAGACCACGGGCAACACGGCCTCGGTGTCCGCCACCCAGGTGAAGTGCAGGGCCACTGTGTCGCGCCCGTACGCGGGACTCAGCCACTGGTCGTCCGCGGCCACCGTGCGGACCTCGCAGATCTGCAGGACCGGCGCGATCTTCTCCCGGATCGCGTCCAGCGCGTGCAGGGCGGCGAGCGCGTCGGAGCGATCGAGGAGGTACTCGGACTGGAGTTCGGCACCGCTGCTCGGCATGAACTCGGCGCGGAAGTGCGGCAGCCGCTCGTGCCACGGCCCGGGAACGCCGAACTGCTGCGTGCAGTTGACGGCGGGCATGCCCGGCACGGGGTGCATGGGTTCGGTGGCGGGCGGGGCCCACGGGAAGTCGGGGACCGGAGCGTCGGCGCGCTGCTTCAGCCACACCTGTGTGAAGCGCGGGCCCCGCCAGTCCGTGAACAGGCTCACGCTGTACGCGGCCGACGACACCGCCGCGTAGTCGAGCCCGTCGAGCGGCAGGTCCGTGAACACGTGCTGGCTCATCTCGAAGCCCGGCTCCAGGTCCAGGGTCAGCGCCGTCACCACGCCGAGCGCACCGAGCGCCACCACCGCCCCGCCGAACCGGTCATCGCCACGGCTGATGGTCACCGTCGAACCGTCCGCCGTGACCAGCTCCACCTCGCGCACCGGGGCGGCGAGGCTGCCGTTCGCGTTGCCGGAGCCGTGGGTGCCCGTCGCCACGGACCCCGCGACGGAGATATGGGGCAGCGAGGCCATGTTGTGCAGCGCCAGCCCGTGCTCGTGGACGCGCCGGGCCAGCTCCGCGTAACGCACACCGCCCGCCACGCGTACCGTGCGCGCTGCCGTGTCGACCTCGACGGACGGCGGCAGGGCGGCGAGCGACAGCAGCACGTCCTCACTGTCCGCTATGCGGTTGAACGAGTGGCCGCTGCCCAGGACCCGCACCTTCCGGCTGCCGGCCACCAGGGTACGCAGCTCGTCGAGGGAGCCGGGGCGGTGCACCTCGTTCGGCGTGAAGGTGATGGTGCCTGCCCAGTTGGTCACGGTGCCGCCGTCGTATCCCGCTGTGTCGGTCACGGACTGTAGTCCTCCCCTGTTCACGATGTGCCGTCGCCGTGCA